>CAMGDO010000029.1 GCA_946042585.1 uncultured Clostridia bacterium | reverse complement strand
ATTATCGGCATTGCGCTGATTCTGTCGCTCTCCAACGGCGTGTCATTGTTTATCAAGAATGTGGAGGAGGACACGCTGGCGCTGTATCCGCTGACCATCGAGTCCGAAACCATGGACAGCATGGGGCTGATGACCTCGCTGATGGCCATGCATCAGACGGGCGCTGTCGAGCGCGAGGAGGGACGGATCTACTCCAGCAATATCATGGGCGATCTGCTCAGTGCGATGGTGACGGAGGTGAACGACAATGACCTGGCCTCGTTCAAGACTTATCTTGAATCCGATGAGGAAATGAACAGCCTGCTCAGCGGCGTGAGCTATGAATACGGCACTACGCTGTATATCTATAATGAAAACGCGCAGGGCGGCCTACAGCAGGTGCATCCCAGCACGGTCATTGACACCATGACCAACAGCTCCATGATGAGCGACATGAACGCCATGATGACCACCTCGTCCATGTCCTCCATGTCCTCCATGGCGCAGATGTACAATATGAATGCTTTCTTCGAGCTGACGCAGACGGAGAAAGGACTGGAGCGCAACTATAAGCTGCTTTCGGGCCGCATGCCACAAAACTATGACGAACTGCTTCTGGTTGTGGGCGAAAACAATGACCTGAGCGATATGACGCTCTTTACATTGGGCATGCGCGATCAGAGCGAGGTATCGCAGCTGTTCTCTGATCTGTTGGCGGGCAAGACCATTCAGAATGAGGAAATCAGCTACAGCTATGACGAGCTGCTGGGCATGGAATTCACGCTGGTGCTGCCGGGCGACATGTATTATCAGAATACATCGGGCGCGTTCGTCAGCGTGCAGGATAACGAAGAAGCCATGCAGCAGGCGCTGGATAACGGTCTTACGCTGCGCGTGGTGGGCATTGCCAGCGGCGCTACCCAGTCGATCATTTCCAATCTGGCTGCCGGCGGCGTGGGGTATACCTCGGAGCTGGTCAAGCATGTGGTGGAGGCTAATAAGAGCACCACAGCGGTGACGGCGCAGCTGGAAAACCCCGAAACGGACATATTTACGGGCATCAACTTTGCCGGCGGCGTGCAGGCGGAGCCGTCCATGGAGATGCTGGAGGCCTATCTGGATTCTCTGCCTGCCGATCAGGCAGCCAGCATGCGCACCATGATTGGCCTGATGAGCGAGGAACGCGTGCTGGAGATGATGCGCAAGCAGATGGAAAGCCAGACAACCAGCGCGACCTACGAGGGCAATCTGGCCTTCCTCAGTGCCACAGATCTTGATACGCCCACGCGGATTCTGATCTATCCTCACGATTTTGAAAGCAAAGAGCGCGTGACGGAGCTGATTGAGGCCTATAATGACAGCATGCGCGCACAGGGACGTGAAAGCAGCGTCATCCGCTATTCGGATTATGTGGGTACGCTGATGTCCTCGGTGACGACAATCGTGGATATTATTTCCTATGTGCTGATTGCCTTTGTGTCCATCAGTCTGGTGGTTTCCTCCATCATGATCGGCATCATCACCTATATCAGTGTGCTGGAACGCACCAAGGAAATCGGCATCCTGCGCGCAATGGGCGCGTCCAAGCGGGATGTATCGCGCGTGTTCACGGCAGAAACGCTGATTATCGGCCTGGTGGCGGGAATGCTGGGCATTCTGGTCACATGGCTGCTCACCTTCCCGATCAATGCGATCATTCACAGCCTTACAACCGCTACGGTGTCCGCCGTTCTGCCGGTGGGCGGCGCGATCATTCTGATTATCATCAGCGTGGTGCTCACCATCATTGCCGGGGCGATTCCCTCGCGCCTGGCTGCCAAGAAAGACCCTGTGGTGGCGCTGCGCTCCGAATAAGCCGGATATGTGCATAAAAAATGCGGATCCTCCCTTGGGGAGGATCCGCGTTTTCTTACAGGGTGTCCGGCAGCGCCTTTCGCAGCGCCAGCACCAGCGGCGGAATCAGCACGATATGCAGAATGATGCCGGGCAGCGCGTTGGTGAAGGCGCCTGCCAGAAACATCGCAAGCGTGAAACTTTTGCCGCTGAGCCCCAGAAGCACCAGCTGCGCAAGTCCCCACACCACGCGGCCGCCCAGCATGGCGGCAATCAGCGTGATATACAGCCAGAGGGGTTTGCGCGGAAGGAGCCGGCAGAGCCAGCCGGAGAGAAAGCCATAGGCGGCCAGTTCGAAGCACATGGCAGTGCCTGTGGGAAAGAGCGGCGGCATGCCGAACAGAACAAAGCGCAGCAGCGGGGCGACGGTGCCCACAGCCAGCCCATAGAACGGGCCGCAGAGCAGACCGCACAGCAGCACGGGAATGTGCATGGGGCACAGGGCGTTGCCAACCTGGGGAATCTGTCCGGTGAGCAGCGGCAGCACCATGCAAAGGGCAAGGCACATGGCGCTTAGGACGAGCGGAAGGAAACGGGGGGATTTCTGTTTTGTCATTGGTATTCTTCTCCCTTCTCTGATCCCTGTCTTGGACGGGAGAGGCGCTTTCATGGCGCTGTTTCAGATGCGTGGATTCAGCTGACTTGATCAGCAGCGTGATTCAGAAGCGTTTTCACAGCAGAGTGAGGCAATCTGGGAAACGGCGGCCTCGACCAGCTGCGTGCGGGACAACGCAGTCAGCCCGACAATCAGGTTCCGGCAGCGGTTGACGGGCAAAAGCACCTTGCATGCGCGGCTCTGCCCCACGGCTGCGGCCATGACGGGCGTGATTTCTCCCAGCAGCGCATCGGCAATGACAATGCCGATGGGGCCGGTGATGACATCTGCCTCCCGGCAGGCAACGACCACAGGGTTTTCACCTGTTGCACCGCACGCAGCGCCTGCCTTGAGCATGCTGCTGGTGGCCAGCACATTGGTGCCGACTGCGCGGATTTCGTTGTTTTCTGCCAGACCGGCGGCAAGCAGCCCTTCCACAAGCTGACTGCCCAGACGGCCGCTCTGGCCGTCAATCACGACGATTCTCATGGCTGTTCCTTTCCTGCGGCGAACCGCTGAAGCTTCTGTCCGTTTATGATAAGGGGCGCATGCAAAAAAGTCAATAAGAACCTGCCGTAAAGGCAGGAATGCGGCGAACGAATGCACCAATTTGAGATGATTCTGAAATAAATGCGGGGAAACGAAATCATTCTGAAACATATATTGAAAAATATATGGAGATATGCCGCTTTGGAATTTCAAATTGTTGTAAGTTCGGTATATGATGTATTCGGTGAGAGTTGGTTTTTTCCAAATCGATCACGTCACCAAAGAAACCGATTCAGCGCAGAGAGACGCGCTGATCCGGCGCAGGGGCGCATTTCGCCCGCCTGAACCGGATGCTGGCGGCTCCTGCGTTCAAAATCAAAGGAGGCAGACCTTATGGAAACCTACGGCATTGAAAAGTACGGCATCATCAACCCGAAGGCGGTGTACCGCAATCTGACCCCTGCTCAGCTGGTTGAGGCTGCTCTGCGCCGCGGCGAGGGCACCCTTAGCAACACCGGTGCGCTGGTTGTCAAGACCGGCAAATATACCGGCCGCAGCGCCAATGACAAGTTTATTGTCGATACGCCCGCTGTGCATGATGAAATTGCCTGGGGCAAGGTGAACCGTCCGATCGAGAAGGAAAAGTTTGATGCGATTCTGGGCAAGGTTGTGGCGTATCTGCAGAATCGCGAGATATTCATCTTTGACGGCTTTGCCGGCGCGGACAAGAAATATGCCAAGTCCTTCCGCATCATCAATGAGCTGGCCAGCCAGAATCTGTTTATCCATCAGCTGCTGCGCCGTCCCACGGCCGAACAGCTGGCTGATTTTTCTGAAGACTATACCATCATTGCGGCGCCCGGCTTCAAGTGCGTGCCCGAAATCGACGGTACCCGCTCCGAGGCTGCCATTCTGGTGGATTATGAAGCCAAGATGGTCGTCATCTGCGGCTCCCAGTATGCCGGCGAAATCAAGAAGAGCGTGTTCTCCGTGATGAACTATGTGCTGCCCAAGATGGGCGTGTTCCCCATGCACTGCTCCGCCAATATCGGCAAGGATGGCGATTCTGCCGTGTTCTTCGGCCTGTCCGGCACCGGCAAGACCACGCTGTCTGCCGATCCCAACCGTCAGCTGATCGGCGATGACGAGCATGGCTGGTCTGAAGACAGCGTGTTCAACTTCGAGGGCGGCTGCTATGCCAAGTGCATCAACCTCTCTGCCGAGAAGGAACCTGATATCTACAACGCCATCAAGTTCGGCGCGCTGGTGGAAAACGTGGTGATGGATCCCGACACCCGCGAGTTCGACTTTGACGATGCTTCCCTGGCGGAAAACAGCCGCGTGGGCTATCCTGTGGAGTTCATCAACAACGCCAAGCTGGACGGCGTGGGCTCCACCCCCAAGACCGTGATCTTCCTGACGGCTGATGCGTTCGGCGTGCTGCCGCCCATCTCCAAGCTTGACCGCAACCAGGCGATGTACTACTTCGTGTCCGGCTTCACCAGCAAGCTGGCGGGCACCGAGATTGGCATCACCTCTCCCGTTCCCACCTTCTCCACCTGCTTTGGCGAGCCCTTCCTGCCGCTGGATCCCTCCGTTTATGCCGAAATGCTGGCTGAAAAGGTGGAAAAGAGCGGCGCGAACGTGTATCTGGTGAACACGGGCTGGAACGGCACGGGCAAGCGCACCAAGCTCAGCTATACCCGCGCCATGGTGACCGCCGCGCTCAACGGCGATCTGGAAAAGGGCGAATTTGTGAAGGATCCGTACTTTGGCGTGGCCGTGCCCACCGCCTGCGAGGGTGTGCCTGCCGATCTGCTGATTCCCGAAAAAACCTGGGAAGACAAGGCTGCCTATGAAGCCGCCGCCCGCAAGCTTGCGCAGATGTTCCGTGAGAACTTCACCAAGTATACCCACATGTCCAAGGAAATCGTGGAAGCCGGTCCCCAGGGTTAATGAGGTAAAGCGAAAATGAAGAAGTGGTTGACTGTCATTGCCGCTCTGCTGCTCTCGCTTGTTCTGTGCGTGTCCGGCCTGGCCGAAGGCACGGCGGAAGCGGGCGAAACGCTGGAGGGCGCCGCTGCGGCGGCTGCGGTGGAAACGATTGAAGAGACCATTGCTGCCCCGACAGAGATTGCGACCTGGTTTGTGTGCGTGATGGGCATCAGCATTGTGTTCATCGGCCTGATCTGTCTGATTGTTCTCATCAGCGCGATGGGTGCGATCATGAAGCGTGTGAACGCCCGGAAGGAAGAAAAAGCGCAGCCTCAGCCGGCAGCGCCGGTTGCCGAGGCGATTCCCAACCGCGCGGAGCTGGTGGCGGCTGTGTCCGTAGCCCTGGCGGAAGAGCTGGGCAAGGATGTGCGCGCCATCTGCATCCACAGCATCAAGCGCGTCTGATGAGCAGAACGAAAGGAAGGTATAACCCCATGAAAAAGTATCGCGTAAATGTAAACGGCACGCAGTATGATATCACCGTGGAAGTGCTGGAAGGCGAAGCTGCCGTTGCGCCTGCCGCCGCGCTGGCTCCCGCTGCCGCTCCCGCCCCCGCCGCGCCTGCCGCCGGCGGCAAGACTGTGAACGCCCCCATGCCCGGCACTGTTCTGGCGGTGAATGTGACCGCCGGTCAGGAGGTCAAGCGCGGCGACGTGCTGGTGGTGCTGGAAGCCATGAAGATGGAGAATGAAATTATGGCGCCCAATGACGGCACCGTTGCCTCTGTGCAGGTGACCAAGGGCCAGTCCGTGCAGTCCGGCGCCGTGCTTGTGACCATCGCGTAAGGCGGAGGCTGAAGCATGGAAACAATCATCAATTTCTGGAATCAGACCGGCTTTTCCCTGATTGGCGACAACTGGAAAATGCTGGTGATGATCGTCATTGCGCTGGTGCTGGCGTATCTGGCGATTGTCAAGAAGTTTGAGCCGCTGCTGCTCCTGCCCATCTCCTTTGGCATGCTGCTGACCAACCTGCCCGGCGCGAGCCTCTTCCATGAAGAGCTGTTTGCCGGCGGCCATATCAACTGGGCAGAATTGTCCAATCAGGGCGGATTGCTGGACTATCTGTATCTGGGCGTCAAGCTGGGCATTTATCCTTGCCTGATCTTCATCGGCGTGGGCGCAGGAACGGATTTTGAACCGCTGCTGGCCAATCCGAAAACGCTGCTGCTGGGCGCGGCTGCCCAGCTGGGCATTTTCATCGTATTCATCCTGGCCCGCCTGACGGGCTTCACCTCTTCGGAAGCAGGCGCCATTGGCATCATCGGTGGCGCAGACGGCCCCACCGCCATCTATACCGCCATCCGTCTGGCTCCCCATCTGCTGGGCGCCATCGCCGTGGCTGCCTACTCCTACATGGCGCTGGTTCCCGTGATTCAGCCGCCCATCATGCGCGCGCTGACCACCGAGAAAGAGCGCAAGATCGTGATGAAGCCGCTGCGCAAGGTGAGCAAGACCGAAAAGATCATCTTCCCCTTCGTGGTGACCATCTTTGTGGCGCTGCTGGTGCCCTCTGCCGCTCCGCTGATTGGCTGCCTGATGCTGGGCAATCTGCTGCATGAGTGCGGCGTGACCGAGCGTCTGGACAAAACCGTGCAGAACGAGCTGATGAACATCGTGACGGTGTTCCTGGGCGTATGCGTTGGCGCGACGGCGACGGCCAAGACCTTCCTGACGGGGCAGACGCTGCTGATCATGGCAATGGGCATTTTCGCCTTTGGCTGCGGCAGTGCGGGCGGCGTACTGCTGGCCAAGTTCATGAACCTCTTCCTCAAGGAAAAGATCAATCCGCTCATCGGCTCTGCCGGCGTGTCTGCCGTGCCGATGGCTGCTCGCGTGAGCCAGAAGGAAGGCCAGAAGGCCGATCCCGGCAACTTCCTGCTGATGCATGCCATGGGCCCCAATGTGGCGGGCGTGATTGGTTCCGCCATTGCTGCGGGCGTCATGCTGGCGCTGTTCGGCGTGTAACGGAGGTAGGATAAATGGCAAAGCTTCATATTACCGATACCATCCTGCGCGACGCGCATCAGTCCCAGGCGGCCACCCGTATGCGTCTGGACGATATGCTGCCGGCGTGCGAAATTCTCGACAGCATCGGCTACTGGTCACTGGAATGCTGGGGCGGCGCTACGTTTGACAGCTGCATGCGCTTCCTGGCGGAGGATCCGTGGGAGCGTCTGCGCCAGCTGCGCAAGCATATGCCCAACACGAAGCTGCAGATGCTGCTGCGCGGTCAGAACCTTCTGGGATACAAGCATTATGCCGATGATGTGGTGGATGCGTTCTGCGCCAAGTCCATCGAAAACGGCATTGATGTGGTGCGTATCTTCGACGCGCTGAACGACCCGCGCAATATCGAGCGTTCCATGCGTGCGGTGAAGAAATACGGCGGTCTGGCGGAAGGCTGCATCAGCTACACCGTCAGCCCCGTGCACAACGAGGAATACTTCGTCAAGCTCGCCAAAGAGATTGAGCAGATGGGCGCTGATACCATCTGCATCAAGGATATGGCGAACCTGCTGCTGCCTTATGATGCGTATTCTCTGGTGAAGAAGCTCAAGGAAAACATCAAGGTGCCCATTCACCTGCATACGCACAACACCACCGGCACGGGCGACATGGTGTATCTGATGGCGGCGCAGGCGGGCGTGGATATCGTGGATACCGCGCTGTCGCCTCTGGCCAACGGTACGTCCCAGCCCTCCACCGAGGCGCTGGTGGCCACCATGAAGGGCACAGAGTATGACACGGGCCTGGATATGGACAAGCTGATGAAGGCTTCCGAGCATTTCCGCAAGGTGGCTGCCCGCCTGAAGGAAGCTGGCTCGCTGGATCCCAAGGTGCTCAATACCGACGTGAAAACGCTGGTGTATCAGGTGCCCGGCGGCATGCTGTCCAATCTGATCAGCCAGCTCAAGCAGGCCAATGCGGAAGACAAGTATTACGAGGTGCTGGCTGATCAGATTGGACA
>CAMGDO010000028.1 GCA_946042585.1 uncultured Clostridia bacterium | reverse complement strand
TAGAATCATTTGCGGACTGTCCGGAGCTTTAATTTTATTCTCGCAGTTTTTCGGCGAAGGAGATATAGAGGGCGTGCGCAATACCTTCCGGATCAAGTGGATGATTCTTTTGTCCATCCTATCTGTCGCCTTTGTGGCGTTTCTGGGCTTCAGCAGACCGCTGATTTCGCTGTTTCTCAGGGGAGACGGCGATCCCGCCTCTGCCGAAATGATGCTGGAATACGGTCACCGGTATCTGATGGTGGCGCTGTTTGGGCTGCCGGCTTTTGCTGTCAGCCAGGCGTATTCGGGCACGCTGCGCGAAATGGGCGAGGCAAAGCTGCCCATGCAGGCGGGCGTGGTGGCGGTTCTGACCAACTGCGTGTTCAACTATCTGCTCATTTTCGGCAAGCTTGGCTTCCCGGCAATGGGGGTGGAGGGCGCGGCGCTGGCTACGGTGATCAGCCGCTATGTGGAACTGGGCATCATTGTGATTTCCACCCACGCCAACAAGATGCGCTATGAGTTTATCCGCGGCGCATACCGTACCTTCCGCGTGCCGGTCAGGCTGCTCCGGGACGTGATGAAAATGGGCTCGCCGCTTCTTTTCAATGAAATGTTCTGGTCGATTGGCCAGAGCACGCTGACCGCCATCTATACCCTGTGCGGGCTGACGGTGGTCTCCGCCATGAGCGTGACGAGCACCATTGTCAATCTGTTCATGGTGGTGTTCACCTCCATGGGCACGGCGGTGGCGGTGCTGGTGGGGCAGGCGCTGGGGGCGGATGATTATGATCACGCAAGGAGCCTGGCGTGGAAGCTCATGTTCTTTGGCATATGTCTGGCGCTGGCGATGGCGGGGCTGCTGGTGCTGTGCGCGCCCTATATTCCGCAGGCCTATCGCGGCCTGACGCAGGATGTGCGCGATCTCGCCTCGCAGCTACTGCGCTTCTCGGCCTGCGCCATGCCTTTGCACGCCATGGCGCACTGCGCCTACTTTACCCTGCGCTCGGGCGGCAAAACGGGCATTACCTTTCTGTTTGACTGCGGCTATACCTGGGTGATTTCCGTTCCGCTGGCGTTTTTGCTGGTGAAGGTGTTCCATGCGCCGATTCTGGTGGCATACGGCACGCTGCAGCTGTCCGATGTGCTCAAGTGTCTGCTGGGCTACTGCCTGATTCGCAAGGGCATCTGGATTCAGAACATTGCCAAAGCCCATGCGTGAGATTGTCTGTATTGTGACGCCGGAGGACGACGGGCGCAAGCTGGGCGCCGTTTTGCGCGCGCGGCTGCATTTGTCCAATCGTCAGATCAGCCGTCTGAAGTTCAGCGGCGGCATTTTTCTGGAGGACGCATGCGTGCATACCGGCGTATTCGTGCGGACAGGTCAGTGCGTGAGCGTCCGTCTGGAGGATCATGGGCCCGAAACAGTTCCCTATGCGCTGCCGCTGCGGGTGCTGTATCAGGATGAGGATGTGCTGGTGGTGGACAAGGCGGCGCCGCTGCCCTCCATCAGCAGCGTCCATCAGATGACGCAGACGCTGGAAAACGCGGTGTTTGCCTATCTGGGCTGCCCGGAAGGCTTTATATACCGCCCGGTCAGCCGTCTGGACAAGGGAACGAGCGGACTGATGCCCATCGCGCTCAATGCGCATGCGCATGACCGCATGCAGCGCATGCTGCACACGCCCGATTATGTACGCGAGTATCTGGCGGTCACAGAGGGCGCGCCGGTGGAAAAAAGCGGCGTGATCGACCGCCCCATCGGGCTGCGCGGCGGGGTGAAGCGGTGCATTGATCCCGAGGGCAGGCGCGCCGTGACGCATTACCGGGTGCTGAAGGAACAAAACGGGCGGGCGCTGATGCGCCTGCGGCTGGAAACGGGGCGCACGCATCAGATTCGCGTGCATCTGGAGTCCCTTGGCTGCCCCGTGGCGGGCGATTATCTGTATGGAACGGAGCTGGCTGCGCTGCCGGGACGATTTGCGCTGCATTCGGCTTATCTGTCCTTTCTGCATCCGGTGACGGGCGAGCGGCTTTCGTTTGAAAGCCCCCTGCCGCCGCTCCTGAATGCGCTTCTTGAACAGCCATAAAAAAATTTCCAGAAGCGGGATGAAATGCCGCATGCCAAACGTTATATGAATGAAACGACGGCGAAGAACCACTTCGATCCGTCTGGAGGAGGCTTCTGCAATGACAAAGCGACTGGTTTCCCTGCTGGCTGCGCTGCTGATGACGGCGCTGGTGATTCTCCCATCGTTGGCTGACGGCGCGGCGGTCAGCTATACGCGCGACTATATCATTCCCGACAGCAATACGCGCCGACTGACAGAAACGGAGCTGTGGAGCTATACCCGCGAGACGCTGCGCTATATCCGCAACGAGCTGCTGGCCCGTCATGGCTATGCGTTCAGCATGGATAAATACTATAATTATTTCAACGCCAAGCCCTGGTATGCGGCGGGGGGCTACAACACCACCAAGGTGCTCACGGCGCTGGAATGGGACAACATCGCCACCGTCAAGACAGTGGAGCGCGCGATGGATCAGCGGGGCACGACCAATTCCCGCGGCATTGATATTAAGGACATCATCGCCTATCAGAACCTGCAGGGCGGTTTTGGCAATATCATCAGCTATGGCCAGCCCCGCGGCGACGGCTCGGGCAATGTCATTGGTTCCACCACCGGCAGCACGGCGGGCACGACGACCGCCAAGCCCAAGCCCGTCACGCCTACGCCCTTCTATATCTACAACAGCCAGTATATCATTCCGGACAGCGACACGCGCCGTCTGACCGAGGGCGAATTGTGGGCCTACTCCCGCGAAGCGCTGCGCTATATCCGCAATGAGCTGCTGGCGCGCCATGGTTATATCTTTGGCGACAACAAGTTCGGTCGCTATTTCAGCACCAAGAGCTGGTATACGGCGGGCGGCTATGAGAACGCCATCCTGAGCAGCCTGGAATGGGACAACATCAATCTGGTCAAAAAGGTGGAGCGCGCCATGGATGCGTTGAATATGACCAACGAGGCGGGGCTGGATATCCAGACCATCATCTATAACCAGAACAACGGAACCTACCCCGGAAAGGATTAAGCCAAGCGGCAGCTGGCCGCCGGAAATGCATGCATGCTCCGGCGGCTTTTTTGCGCGCTTTTGTGACGTGCGTGTGTCTGACTGCCGCTCTGCCTTGCCAAACCTGCGAAATTGTGGTATACTTTTTCGAACGTGTGCGGAAAGGACGGGAGACACGTTGGTACACATTTATCTGGATGCAATGGGCGGTGACAACGCCCCGCAGGCGCCGGTTGCGGGCGCCATAGAAGCGCTGCGCGCGGACAGGGAGCTTTCAATCGTGCTCTCCGGCGACGAGGCACAGCTGCTGCCGCTGCTGGAAGACTGCTCCGATGTGCGCGACCGGCTGACGGTGGAGCATACCTCCGAGGTGATTTCCAATCATGAATCGCCCGTCATGGCGGTGCGCACGAAGAAGGATTCCTCTGTAGTGCGCGGCATGCTGGCTGTGCGCGATAAGACGGCGGACGGCTTTGTGTCGGCAGGCTCTACCGGTGCGATTCTGGCCGGCGCGATGTTCCGCCTGGGCAGGATTGACGGCATTGACCGCCCGGCGCTGGCGCCGCTGATGCCTCATGGCAAGGGCTATTTTCTGCTGATTGACAGCGGCGCGAATGTGGACTGCAAGCCGGAGTATCTGCAGCAGTTTGCTGTGATGGGCGACGCCTATATGCGCTGCGTGCGCGGGATGGGTAGTCCGCGCGTGGGGCTGATCAATATCGGCACGGAAAGCGAAAAGGGCAATGCCCTGACCAAGGCGGCTTACCCGCTGCTGGAGCAGACGGATGTGAATTTCGTGGGCAATGTGGAAGCGCGCGATATCACCTGCGACGTGGCGGATGTGCTGGTGGCAGATGGCTTTGCGGGCAATGTTGTGCTGAAATTCATGGAAGGCATGGCCATGACGATGCTGGGCATCATCAAGAAGGAATTGATGGGCAGCCTGCGCACCAAGATAGGCGCGCTGCTGGCCAAGCCTGCCTTCCGCAATGTGAAAAAGCTGATGGACTATCACGAGGTAGGCGGCGCGCCGCTTCTGGGCGTGAAGGGCGCTGTGGTCAAGGCGCACGGCTCGTCCGACGGTCACGCCATTGCCTGCGCCATCCGTCAGGCTGCCACCATGACGCGCGGCGGCGTGGTGCAGTCCATCGAGGAATCGCTTCAGAAGCTGCAGCAGGCGGAATAACTGCTCCCTGCATGCATAGTGTATACAAAAGGAGGATTTATACCATGACGTTTGACAAGGTAAAAGAGCTTATTA
Organism: uncultured Clostridia bacterium; assembly: GCA_946042585.1. Classification (GTDB taxonomy): domain Bacteria; phylum Bacillota; class Clostridia; order Christensenellales; family Aristaeellaceae; genus SFMI01. Next base: position 3,680 of record CAMGDO010000028.1, on the reverse strand, counting down.
TTCATCAGCTGAAGGTAGATCCGAGCAAGGTGACGCCCGAGGCCCGTTTGGTGGAGGATCTGGGCGCCGACAGCGCCAATGTGATGGTGCTCATCATGGATATGGAGGATCAGTTCGGTATCATGGTGGAGGACGATATGATTCTGTCCCTCAAGACCGTGGACGACGTGGTTCGCTATATCGATTCCAAGGCCTGAGAAGGCATTTCACGCGTGGATTTCTCCACGAGTGGAAAACAGGCTGCCAGCAGAACGAGCAGCCCGTTTTCTGCGCGCGGAACAAGGAGAGCATATACTGTGGATCTGACAGAACTGGAAACCGCGCTGGGGTATCATTTTCATCAGCATCAGCTGCTGCGTCTGGCGCTTACACACCCCTCCTGCGGTCCTGAAAATAATCAGCGGCTGGAGTTTCTGGGCGATGCTGTGCTGCAGCTGGCAATGAGCGATATTGTGTTTGCCGCGCATCCCGATCAGGAGGAGGGCGGCATGACTTTTTTGCGCGCGCGTATGGTGCGCGAGGAAACGCTGTGCTCAGTGGCCCGCAAGCTCGGCCTGGGCAAGTATATCCGCATGGATCATGGCTGCGAGATGAGCGGCGGGCGGCAGCGCCCTTCCCTTCTGGCTGACGCCATGGAAGCCGTGCTGGCGGCGGTCTATCTGGACGGAGGCTTTGGCGCGGCTGCGCAGGTGGTGCGCACGCATTGGCCGCGGGAGCAGGAGGTGCCCCTGCCGGTGACGGACAACAAAACCGCCCTGCAGGAGATGCTGCAGGCACGCGGCCTGCCTTCTCCTGAATACCGCACCATCGCCGAGGAAGGCCCGGCGCATCAGCGAATGTTCACCGTGGCGGTCTATACGCAGGAAAAGGAAGCCGGACGCGGCCGCGGAAACAGCAAAAAGCGCGCGGAGCAGGCGGCGGCCGGCGAAGCGCTGAAGCTCCTGCGTGAGACGGAGGTGCAGGCATGAGGCTGAAAAAGCTGGAAATTTACGGCTTCAAATCCTTTGCCCAGCGCACCGAAGTGGTGTTCAACGGCGGCATTACGGGCATCGTGGGCCCCAATGGCTCGGGTAAGAGCAATATCGGCGACGCCGTCAAATGGGTGCTTGGCGAGCAGAATCCCCGTGCCCTGCGCGGCGGAAACATGCAGGACGTTATCTTCAATGGCACGGAAAAGCGCAAGAAGTTGGCCTATGCCGAAGTGACGCTGGTATTTGAGAATGAGGATGGCGCGCTGAAAACCAATTTCACCGAGGTGGCTGTCACCCGACGGCTGTATCGCAATGGCGACAGCGAGTATTACCTGAACAAATCAGCCTGCCGTCTGAAGGACATCAAGGAGCTGTTCTACGATACCGGTATCGGCAAGGACGGCTATTCCAATATCGGACAGGGACGCATTGACGAAATCCTGTCCAACAAGAGCGAGGACCGCCGCGAGGTGTTTGAGGAAGCGGCGGGCATCAGCACCTATCGCGTGCGCAAGGAGGAAGCGGAGCGCAAGCTCACGCGCATGCTGGACAATCTGGATCGCGTCAATGATATTCTGGAGGAGCTGGGCGGGCGCATTGAGCCGCTGTATCAGCAGGCGCAGAGCGCGCTGAAATATCAGGAGCTGGCGGGAAAGCTCAAAACGCTGGAAATGAATATCTTTCTGCTGCGGCAGGACAAGCTGTCCGCGCGCATGAAAGAGCTCTCCGAAACAATGGAAGCGCTGCGCGATGCGCTGCTGCAGCACGAGGCGCGGCTGCATGAAAACAGCCAGGAGCGCGCGCAGCTGGATGCGGCGGTGCAGCTGCTGGACGATGAGATCAGCCAGGCGCGCGCCGCAAGCCGTATGCGCACGGAGGAGATGCATCAGCTGGAATCGGCGCGCGACCGCATGGAGCAGCGTGCGGAGTCGCTGCAGGCGGATGTAAGCCGTCTGGAAGAGGAAGCGAAAAGCCGCAGCAGCCGTCTTGAGGAGCTTGGCAGGCTGACCCGACAGGGCGAGGGCGAGGATGAGAGCGCAACGCTGGCGCTGCAAAAAGCACAGGCGGAATTAAGCACCCTTCAGGCGGAGGCGGATGCTGCCGCCGAGCGCGCGGATGAAGCCGAGCGCGCGCTGGATCAGCACAAGACGGATATTCTGACTGCCGTCAACCGCGTGAGCGATGCGCGCAACACGCAGACCCAAAAGCAGGCCATGTGTGCGCAGATGGAAAATTATCTGCGGCAGCTGCGCGAAAACGAGAAAGAGCTGAATATCCAGGGCGAAACGCTGGAAAAGCAATATGACGAGGCGCTGGCGCTGGAAAAGATGGCGCAGGAGGAATTGTCCAGTGCGCGCGGCGAGGCGCAGCGGCTGGAGGCCAATGTGCGCGCGCTGGCAGCCGAGGGCGAACAGCAGGCGCAGCGTGCCCAGCAGCTGACGCTGGGCATGAACGCAGCGCACAGCCGTCTGCGCGTATTGGAAGAGATGGCGCGCGATATGGAGGGCTATGCCAACGCTGTGCGCCGCGCGCTGCAATATGCGCAGAACGACCGGAACGTGTGCGGCGTGGTGGCGCAGCTGATGCAGGCGCCAAGGGAGCTGGAGGTGGCGCTGGATGCGGTGCTGGGCGGCTCTTTGCAGCATATCGTCACAGTGGATGATGTGACAGCCAAGCGGCTGATCGAATATCTCAAGCGCAGCGAAAGCGGCCGCGCAACATTCCTGCCTTTGTCCAATATCCGCGCGCACACGCTGAGCCGGGAGGAGCGGCGCGTGCTGTCCATGCCCGGGTGCCTGGGCGTGGCAAGCGAATTGATTTCCTTTGACGAGCGCTATCGGCCGGTGATGGAAAACCTTCTGGGGCGCACCGTGGTGGCGCAGAATCTGGACGCTGCGCTGCCCATCATGCGCGCGGGCGGTTATGCCTTCCGTCTGGTGACGCTGGACGGACAGGTGATGCATTCCGGCGGCTCCATGACGGGCGGCTCCATGCGGGGCAAGACCAGCAATTTCCTTTCCCGGGAGCGTGAAATCAAGGAGCTGACTGCCAAAATCGCAGAGGACGAGCGTGCGCTTGGGGCGGTGCGCAGCGAGCTGGAAGGCATGCAGGCGCGGCAGGCGGAAGGCAAACGCCTGCGCAATGAAGCGATAGAGGCGATGCATCAGCAGGAAATCGCCGTGGCGCGCGAGCAGGAGCGGGTGTTCAACGCCTCAAGCGAGATGCAGGCACATGCGCAGCGCCTGCAGAAAACGCAGGCTGCCATTGCGCAGCTGACGGAAAGCATCGCCGACATTCAGGAGGATCTCAAGGCGCTCAGCGAGGGCACGCAGTCGGCTGTGGTGGATCGCGAAGCGCTGGATCGCCGCACGGAGGAATTGCAGGCGGCGCTGCGCACAGCGCGTGAAATGGCGGACAGCCTGCGCGACCGCGTGACGCAGGAGAGACTGCACTACGCGGAACTGGAGCATGGCATCGAAACGCTGCGGCGGGACAAGGCGCGCTGGGCGGATGAAAGCCGTACACTGACGGATGCGCTCAGGCATACGCAGGAAAAGATGGAGCAGCAGCAGGAGGCGGCCCGGGAAGCGCGCACGCAGGCGCAACAGCTGCGGCAGGCTGCGCAGGAGCAGTCCCTTGCTGTGCAGCAGGCGGACGCGGATCTGTCTCTTATACACATCTCCGAGCCCACGAGACGTAGAGGAATCT
>CAMGDO010000027.1 GCA_946042585.1 uncultured Clostridia bacterium | reverse complement strand
GATTGTCGTGCTCATCAGCTCCGCAAAGATTGCTTCCTCGTCCGCCTTCGCCTGCGCCTGCGCCGCCTGGTATGCTTCCCGCGCCTGCTTCTCTCTCGCGGTCGCTTCATCCACGCGCTCCTTCTGGTTCTCCACCCGCTTTCGCAGCGTGTTGATCTTGTTGAGCGCCGTCTGGTATTGCCCTTGCGCCTGCGTCGTCACCGCTCCACTGATCATGTTCTCAATCATCTGCGTCGCGTTGTCCGTCAGTGCGCTCAGCCGTCCGTTCATCTGTCCGTATTCCTTTTTGACGGCTTTCAGATCCTTCGTCGCCTTCTCAAGCTCTTCCCGCGCCTTTACGGTTTGTGCCTGCGCTGTTGCCCGCGCCGCGTCTCTGGCCGTCCCCGTCCACAGGGCGCGCCTCGTCTGAGCGCTCATTGGCGCACCGCTTAGCACCGTTTCCGTGATTGCCTTTTCCGCAACCGCTTTCGTCGCTTCGCTCGTTTCGCTGCTTCCGTATGCCGCCGTCGCCATGGCCATGTCCTGCGTAATCAGCCGGTTTTTCAGTTTGTCAAGGTTCAGCCGTGCTTCCATCTCCGCGCGCGTTTCCTCGCTCAGCTCTCCGCGCTGCGCGATCTCTTCCGCCGCAAGGCTCGCAAACAGCTTCGTGTCTGCGCTTGCGTATTCGTCCGCCGCTACCTGATAGACGGCTTCATAGTCCGCCGCTTTTTTCGCAATCTGTTCCGGCGCCTTTTTCGGATTTTCCTCTTTCCCTGTCTCTTCTTTCGTTTGCTCGGTTTCCGTTTCCGGCTGTGCCGTTTCCGTTGTTGGCTTCTCCGCTTCCGTTGTTGGCTGCTGCGTTTCCGTTTCCGTCTTCGCCGTTTCCGTTTCCGTTTGCGCCGTTTCTGTTTCCTTCTTCTCCGTTTCCGTTTCCGTTTGCTCTTTCGTTTTTCCGTTCCCATCTACGGCTGCTCCCGCGAGTATCGCGCCGGCCGCCGCTCCCATCGCGCCGCTTTTGAGCATCGCTTCCGGGTCAATCACGCCGCCCTCGCCAATCCATGCCATGTCCGGGTCAATCGTGAATTTTCGAAGGATCCCCTGAAGCGGATCTTCCACCACTTCTTCCATGCCCTCGCCCATCGCGCTTTTGAAGATGTCCACGCCGAATTTTTCCGTTGCTTTTCGTACGCCCTGTTTCGCAGCTTCCTTCGCGTCCGGCAGCGCCGCCGCTGCCTGCGCCTCCCGCGTAAACGGGTCAATGCTCAGGTTCTCAACGGCCATCGATATGGCCGCGCTCGCCGCCGCATAGATGATCGCGTCCGTGTTGTCAAGGCCAGCCGCGTTCGCTTCCGCCAGCCCGCTCTTGAATCCGCTCAGCGTAAATCCGGCGTTGCGTACAAATCCGCCCGTCATGTTGTACGCTCTTTGCAGCGCCGCCGCATCCTTCACGCCCAGCATGCCCTCGCTCAGCGCGCCGACCTTTCCAATGGCCGATCCCGCCTTGGCGTATACGATGTTTTCCGTCACGCTCTGCGTAAGTCCCTTGATCGTCTGCACCCATTCCCCGCGTCCGCTCACGTCCGGCGTGATGGCCTGCGCCGTTTCGCCTATGGCTTCCTTCGCGCTCTTCATCATGGCATAGCCGGGCGATAGAATCGCCATTTCCTCACGCGTCAGGTTCCGTCCGTACTGTGCCCGCGCGCTTTCGTATACCAGCGCCTCCAGCATGTCCGCCGCTCCCTGCACGGCTGAGGTCGTTCCGCTCATCACGCCGCCTGTAATCGCCAGATTCACCGCCAGCGCGTTTTTCGCCGCCTCCGTCTGCTCAATGCTTGCGTTCTCGCCAATCACCCCCCGCACAAGGTAGTCCAGATACGCTTCCGTTCTCTGTTTGTCTACCTCAAGCACGCCCTGATTTTGTCCCATCACCTGTACGTAATCCTTCAGGCTTCTTCCGTTTTCCCCGATGTTCCAAATTTCCCATTCCCAAAATCCCTTGTCCGTGTGCGCCGCTTGGTAATAGTCGTCCTCCGTCAATGCGCGATTGTCCGTGATTCCCAGCCTTTCGCGCACTGCTTCGTCTCCCCATTGCCGCGCGTATGCAATCGCTTCCTCCCGCTCCTGCGCAACGGCCGCATCCTCCTCCGGCCAGCATGCCGCATATCCTGCCTCCAGCAGCGCGTTTGTCAGCTCCTGCACGCGCGCATCGTCTCCCAGGGCGCTGGCTACCTCGCGTTCGCACAGCATGCTGATTCGCTCCTGCGGCACGCTGCTTCTTATGGTCTGTGTTTCCTCATCCTGCGCAATCAGTTCTTCCATCACGCTTGTTCTGATCGACTGCCGCAGCAATTTTTGTTCCTTCTGGTATTGCGCCTCGTACATCGCCGCTACCCGCGCGTCGATGTCCTCGATTTCCTCCGCGTCCTTCATCGCCGCGTCATATTCGTCGAATATCGCGTCCATTTCGTCCGTCGCGGCTTCCATCCACATCCTGTATTCCGTCGTTCCCCATCCGATGGGCGGCTGCATGTTCTGGCTTTTTTTCGCTTCTTCCGCTGCGCGCTGCTCGCTCAGCTCCTGCGTGCGCTCCATCACGTCCATGGCTGTCTCCGGCGTGATGGTTCTCCTTCCCTGCACGTTCGTCGCGCTTGCGCCCTCGCCGCTTCCCGAAAACGCAATACGAATCTTTTTCGCGTTCAGCCGCCCGATCTGCTCATTGATCTGCTCGATCCGCCTTCTTGTGTCTCCGCTGCTTTGCGCTGCCCTGATCTGGCTTGCTCTGTCTGTTTTGATTTCTTCCTGTTTGATCCTTTGCAGTTCCTTTTGTTCCTGCGCAAGCGTCGCAATCTGCGCGTCAATCCGCCTCAGCGCGCTCCTGTCCTGCGCGCTTTCAACGAATGCATAGCTTCCGCCCTGAAATGCCTTGATTTTGCTTTCCGTCGTCCGTTCATTCATCCATCCGGTCGGCGTGGTTTTCTGCACGCTCTCCTGCGCCTTTTGTTCGCTCTTTTCCTCCTGCTTCGGCTCTTCTTGCGATGGCGCGTTCATCCCCGCAATCCATCCCGTCGGCGTCGTTTTCTGCACGCTCTCCTGCTCATTCTGTTCGCCCTTTTCCTCCTGCGTCTGCGCTTCTTCCGATGGCGCGTTCAGCCCCGCAATCCACCCCGTCGGCGTGGTTTTCTGCACGCTCTCCTGCGCCTTCTGTTCACTCTTTTCCTCCTGCGCTTCTCTCTTTGTCACGCTTTTTGTCTCTTCGCCCGGATGAATCACAATCGATCCATCCGCATTGACTTCCTGCTCCGCTTCGCTCTCCTTTTTCTCCAGCGTATAGCCAATCCCCAGCGCATCCAGCGTTTCCCGCGCCGCTGCTCCCTGTTCCTTTCGCTGTACTCTCTTTTTTTCTTCTCCGCTCAGCGTGTCGAGGATGCCCGCAAAAAATCCTTCCGGTTCTTCCTCGTCCGTTCCCAGCGTCGCTTCTTTTTTCAGCGCGTTGACCCATGCGCCCGCGTATAGCTCATATTCCCGCGCGTCCTCCGGTTCAATGCCGTTTTTCGCGCAGTACGCCACGCCATAGAGCGCTTCCATGCTGAACGGCACCGCGCGGTTGAGCTGTACATATTCGCCCGTCTTTGCTCCGTCCATCATCTTTTCCAGCGTCGGGTATTCCTTCCAGTCAATTCCCTCAATGTATGCGCTTATGTCAAATCCGCTGTACGTCGTTGCCTTTCTCGCAACATCATCGTACAGCGTTTTCATTTCCTGTTCTGCGTCTTTTGTCGTCTGCTCGTTTCCGCGCAGGATGTAGGCCGCGTAGGCGTTCTTCTGCTCCTGCGTCGCGCTGTTTCCCGGCTTTTCCACCTTGCCCGTGTACGCGTTTTTGAGCAGTCCTCTTTCCAGCCCCGCATTTTGCGCAAACCAGTTATCGTCCACCGCCTCAATGCCCAGCGTTTTGAGCGCCTCGCTCGTCGCCTTCGCGTAGGGCGAATAGTACACGCTGCCCTTTGTCCCTGTCAGCGTCGCATAGCTTTGCAGTGCCGTCTTTTTTTCTCCGTCATCCTCCATCGCGGAAATGGCAGAAAGCACCTCAAGGCGCGGCAGGTTTCCCGTCGCGCCCAGGGTGCTTGAGAAATTTCTCTGTTCCTTTTCAATTCGCCTTTGTTCCGCCGCGCTTTCCCGCTGCGCGTCCCATGCGCTCCACTGCGACTTTACGTCCTCGCTCTTGGGGATCCCGCTCGCGCCCACGCTTTCATAGTACTTTTGCGCATAGTCGATAAATCCCTGCCGCTCTCCCTCCGGCATCCGGTAGCTCAGCGATGTGATGTCCTCCGGCTTGTGCTGTGCAAGATTGATCGTTTCCCGCTTCGCCGTCTGTGTCGTTTCCGCTCCCTGCGTCGTCTTTTTTATGTATGATTGCGCCTGCGCGTTTTGCCTGCGCGCGATGCTCGCCTCCAGCATCCTGCGCTTTTCTTCTTCATCCATGTTTACTCTCTGCCGGATGTCCATGTCTTCCCCTCCATCAATACAGCATCTGCTTTGTCTTTTCCTTGGGGCTTGCCAGTCCTGTCGCTCCGCCGCCCGTGTTCGCCTTGTTTCCGTATACGTTTGCTTCATAGTACGGGCTTATGGCCGTATTCGTGCTGCTCTTTTTCTGGCTCGTTCCGCTCGTTCCGCTTCCTCCAACATACGTCACCTGCGTGCTCTGTCCGGTTGTGTTGCTTGTTTCGCTTGTCTTGCTCGTCCCGGTCGTCTGTCCCGTGGTCATCTGACCCATCGCCGCCTGTACAGCCGCCAGATAGTTCGCGTTCTGCTGGTTTACGCCCGTGATGTATTTCTGGTATTCCGTGTCTGCCAGCTCGCGCAGCTTGTTCGTGATGTTCGTCGCCTTGTCCGCGTTCAGCCGCCCGATGGTCTCCGCGCTCTGCGCGGCGCTCAGCGTCTGCTCGTCCGTCACCTGACGCACGTTTTGCAAATAGTCGTCCGCCAGCTGCGCAAGCGCCGCGCTCCTTGCCTGGTCGTTTCCCGAAAGCGTGGCCATCGTGTAGCTGCTTCTTCCCATTCCGCGCGCCAGCGCGCCCGTTTCCAGTGCTGCCCGGCTCTTGTCGTAAGCCGCGTTTTGCACGTTTATGTTTTTGCCGTATGCGCTTTGCAGGTTTTCCAGCTGCTGCGTGTAGCTCATGTCCTTCACAGCCTGCGCCTGCTGCGCCGCTTCAATCTCCGCGTTGTATTGCGGCAGGTAATAATCCTCCGCAATCTTCATCAGCTCATCCGTCGTTTTCTGCGTGTATCCCGCATCCTGCAGCCCTTCCAGAATCTGCGCAAGCAGCTCGCTGTTTACAACCGCCTGCGTGGTCGATTGGCTCTGCTGGCTCTGCTGGCTCTGGCTCTGGCTGGTCGTTGTCTGTTTGTCGTTTTGCGTTACCGTCTGGTTCTTACTCGCCACTGCTTTGCGCTCCCTTCATCGTTTCTTTCAGCTTTCTGTTTTCTTCCTTCAGTTCGCTGATGATTGCGTATACCTCCGCAAATGCGTCGTTCACCCGCTTTGCGTGCCTTTCCATGTATTTCCCCATGCTTTGCATGCTCGCCATGTCCGCTCCCCTGGGCGGCATGATCTGCGGCTTCTGGTATTTCCCCGCCATGTGATCACTCTCCGTCTATGTCCATGTTGATCTGCATCCCGCCCATGATGCTCCATGCCTGTGTTCCCTCTGTCTCTATTTTCAGCCGGAATCGCTTTCCTCTGTTCGCGATTCGCACCTTGTGCATTTTCCCTGTTTCATACAGCGCCACGCTCTTTTGCTTTTCCTTGCGTTCCGTTTCTACCGTCAGCGTCATCGTCGCGCCCGTCTCTCCCTTGGCGTAAAACCGCAGCTCAAACGCGCTTTTCTGTATGTTCTTCCCGCCAAGGTCTATCCATCCCGTCTGCCAGTACGCGTGTACGCTCTGCCCGTTGTATCCTGTCCCGCTTCCCAGCGTGAATACCTGGTATGGCTGCGTGCTGGTCGTAAAGTATACCTTCCCTCCGGCCGCGTACATGCTCCTTACGGGTATGCCAGTCCTTACCAGGAATGTCCCCCGTATCGTGTCGTATTCGATAATCGTGTTGTTTTCAATGGTTCCTTCCTCGTATGCGTCTTTTCGCACTGCCAGCGCCAGATAATATACGTGCCTTGCTACGCACGCCGCCGCTCTCTCTTCGCATCCCGGCGCCCGCAGCAGCATCGTTTCATACAGCGCGTTTTTATCAAGCAGCTGCGCCGCGCTTCCGTCGTATACGCCGATTCCGCTCTCGCTCAGGTAAAACATCTGTGCGCCGTCTACCGCAATGCTCGCTGCGGATGCCGGCGCGTCGCTTCCGTATACTTCCTCTATCGTGAACGTGCCCGGATCCGTTCCGCGTATCAGCCACATGCTCCGCTTTTTGCACGCCACCAGATACGCGCCGAACCGTCTGAGCGCGATAAATTCGTCTCCGTCCCACGTCGGCTGCTGGATCATGCCTCCGCCCAGCTCCGGCGTTTCCACTATGGGATCCCAGTTTAATATTTCGTATGGCCGCGAATAATACAGGTTGTCCGGCTCCCCCGGCTGTCCGCATCCCCATATTCGCTCGTTGTGCCGCTCGATGTGCGAAAATTTCAGCGTCTTTCCACCGCTCGCCATGTTGATTTCCAGCTTCTGTGCGCTCAGGTCGTCTCCGTATACAATCACCATGCCGTCCCTGTCGTTGGTCATCAGCAGCACGTCCACCGTCGCGTCATTGCGCACGGTTTCATACGTCACATAGCTCCAGGCGTCCTTGTAGAGCGTCCCCTCTGCCGGATACCGCCTGATCCATGCGTCCGTTCCCGCCGTCCATGTGTATATGCCGTCCAGCGTCGCCGCGACGAATACCTCCCGTTCGTCCTCCTGCTCGATGCTCCTTCTGTAAAACCGCGCCAGCGTTCCAATCGCCGCCGTCAGCGGCGGCATGGCCGGTTCGTATCCGCCCGCGCTTTCCAGCATGCCCCGTTCCGTGTGCACGTTCTCCGCCTTGTATGCATACGCAAGGGACACGGCGCTGTCCCCCTGCCTCTGGTCGATTCCCGCAAATTGTGTAATCATCATCTGCGTTTCGTAGTTGCCCGGGTTGATAGCCACCGTGTCCCCCTCCTTTTTTTACGTGCATTCAAACAGCCCGTGAAAGTTTCTGTGCCCTCCTCCGCGCTGCTTTTGCGGCGTCAGTCTGTCCAGTTCCATCATGAATCTCTGGTAGTAGAATTGGCCCCTCTGCTGCTTGGCGATATTTCCGTTCCCGTAATATCTCCATGTCGCATAGTCCGAAAGCGCCATGTGCGCGCCCTGCGGCAATTCAGGCTCGTCCGTGTCCTTTTCCAGCGCCCTGGGTTCATACGTGTATTCCACGTCGTATGCACTGTCGCTTGATACGCGTATTCTCCCGTTCGCTTTTTTCTCGAATCTCTCTTCCCTTCCGGTTTCGTTTCTGCGCACGCTTTCGATTTCGATCATGTCCCGTATTCCGGAAAAGTCAATTTCTCCATCGTCCGCATAGAGCGTCGCCGTTTTCGTGGGCCTGAATTTTTCCATCATCCGCCTGTATCCTTCGTTGATGTAGACGATCATGCGTTCACGGTATTCCTCCGTGTCCTCGATGTCCTCGCCCGATTGCATCATCGCCATCTTGATGATCTGCCCCAGTTTCACGCGCGCCCTCCTTACTTTTCAGGCGCAGCCTTCGTTTCCTCCAGCAGCTTGCCGCCCGCAACCTTCCCGGCGTTTTTGAGAATCTCATATACCGGCTCCGGCATGTTCGCCGTCTGCCCCATCTCAAATGTGAATTTCGCGCCGTTGAGGAAACAGTCCACGCCCTTGTAGTTGTAGCTCGGATCGTCCTTCACAAATACGCCCTGCATCATGGCGTATTTCGCGCATCCGGCCCGCTTCATCAGCTTGCCGTATTCATCCTCCGGCGTCGTCCTGATGCTTTTTTCCTCAGCGCTTTTCTGCGCCTTGTTCAGGTTCACAATCGCCAT
>CAMGDO010000026.1 GCA_946042585.1 uncultured Clostridia bacterium | reverse complement strand
CGCGCATTCTTGGCATGGGCGATATGCTGACCCTGATTGAAAAGGCGACGCGCTCGCTGGATGATGAAAAGACCGAGAAGCTGAGCAGGAAGCTTCAAAACGCCAAGGATCTGGATCTGGAAGATTTTCTTGAACAGATGCAGCAGATGAAAAAGATGGGGCCGCTGAGCAACGTGCTGGGGATGCTTCCGGGTATTGGCAACAAGCTTAAGGACGTGGAAGTGGACGAAAATGCGTTCAAAAAGCCCGAAGCCATCATTCGCAGCATGACGCCGCAGGAAAGAAGGCATCCTGATATTCTCAATGCCAGCCGCCGCAAGCGCATCGCCGCCGGCGCAGGCGTCACAGTACAGGACGTGAATCAGCTGATGCGTCAGTTTGACCAGATGAAGCATATGGTCAAGCAGATGATGGGAAACAAAAAGGGCGCAATGCGGCGAATGGCCGCTATGGGCGGCATGAATCGCCCGCCGTTCCGTTGATAATTGCAGGTTATCATTCAAGAATGATTACCATATACAACAATTTTAGGAGGAAAAACCAATGGTTAAGATTCGTCTGAAGAGAATGGGCATGAAGAAGCACCCCTTCTATCGCATTGTCGTCGCTGATGAGCGCTCTCCCCGTGATGGCCGCTTCATCGAGGAGATCGGCTACTATGATCCGATGCAGCAGCCCGCTGTAGTGAAGGTTGACAACGAGAAGGCTGTTGACTGGATGAAGAAGGGCGCCCAGCCGACCGACACCGTGCGTGTCCTGCTGAAGAAGAGCGGCGCGATCGAAGGCTGACATATACGCGCGGATTGACGCGTAGAAAGGAAAGCCTGATGAAAGATTTGATCCTCTTTTTGGCAAAATCTCTTGTGGAGCATCCGGATGCAGTGCAGGTGACTGAGACCGAAGGTCCAGAGTCCATCATCATCGAGCTCAATGTAGCACCCGAAGATATGGGCAAGGTGATCGGCAAGCAGGGACGCATCGCAAAGGCGATTCGTTCTGTTGTCAAGGCGGCAACTGCCAAGGACAGCAAGCCTGTGTTCCTGGAAATCCAGCAATAAAAAAAGGCGCGCACAGCGCCTTTTTTCATAGGAGGAATTATGTATAGCGAATATCTGTCCATCGGCGAGGTGCTCAAGCCTCAGGGTGTGCGCGGTCAGGTGAAGGTGCGTCCGGATACGGATGATCCGGCACGCTTTGAAGTGCTTGAACAGGTATATCTCAAGGAGGGCGACCGCTATATTGCCTGGCCTGTCAGTGATGTATCCGTTCGCGCAGACGGCTATGTTTACTGCACTCTGAATCATGCGCAGACGCGTGAGGATGCCGAAAAGCAGCGCGGAACCGTTCTGTATATAGATCGCGCCCATGCTGTGCAGCTGGATGAAAACCAGTATTTTATCAGCGATTTGCTGGATTGTACCGTTTGCGATCAGCAGGGAAACAAGCTTGGCGTGATCAAGGACGTGCTACAGCCGGGCGCCAATGACGTATATGAAATCAAAACGCCCAAGGGGCTGATGTATCTGCCCGTACTGCCCTTTGTTGTGAAATCGGTCGATGTGCGCGCAGGCGTGATTGTGGTGGATGAAGAAAGGCTGCCGGAGGTGGCTGTATTTGAAGATTGAACTGCTGACAATTTTCCCGGAAATGTTTTCATCCTTTCTGGACGCCAGCATCATCGGCCGTGCGCGCGCGAACAGGCTGATTGACGTTCATGCCACGGATATCCGGCCTTTCTCTGTAAGCAAGCACAAAAACACGGACGACTATCCCTTTGGCGGTGGAGCAGGCATGCTGATGATGCCTCAGCCCATCGCCGACGCCATGCGCGCCGTTGCGCCCGAGCCATTTCACGGAAAGCGTATCTATATGAGCCCGAGAGGTAAAACACTGACGCAGGAAATGGCGCAGCAGCTTGCCAAGGAAGAAAATCTGGTGATTCTATGCGGGCACTATGAGGGCGTGGATCAGCGGGTCCTGGACAAATACATAGATATGGAAGTGTCCATTGGCGATTATGTGCTGACAGGCGGTGAAACGGCTGCGATGGTGCTGATTGACTGCGTCTCACGGCTGGTTCCGGGCGTTCTTGGCAGCTCGGAAAGCGCTGCAGACGAAAGCTTTTCTTCCGCAGGACTGCTTGAGTATCCGCAATATACCCGTCCAAGGGTATTTGAGGATATGGAAGTGCCGGATGTATTGCTCAATGGCGATCATAAAAAGATCAATCAGTGGCGCAGGGAACAGTCCTTGCTTATTACGGCAAAGCTGCGTCCCGATCTGCTCGCTGCCGCGCCTGTGACGGAGAAGGAACGCGCATGGCTGGCGGAGCAGATGGAACAGGTTCAGCCTTAAGAGAAGCCGCAAAAAAGAGGGGGCATCGCCCTCTTTTTGTTTTTTCTGACAGTATTCAGTATGAAAACACAGAATCAGACATTTTTCGTCAAATCGGGCAATATTGTTACGTACTCAGGCAGGAAAAATTCGTTTCACGGCGAATACTCATTCGTAACAGAAAGGGGGACGGGCGATGGCCGGGAGATTTCCCGCGGCATGGATGGATGATTTCTATTCACGCCTGGATATCGTACAGATCGTTTCCTCTTATGTTCCATTGAAGAAAAACGGATCGAGATACTGGGGGCTGTGTCCTTTCCATCATGAAAAGACGCCGTCCTTTTCTGTCAATGCTGAACAGAACCTGTATTATTGCTTTGGTTGCAAAGCCGGCGGCAACGCAGTGCAGTTTGTGGAGGAAATGGAACGGCTGACATACCGCGAAGCCATTGAATACCTTGCAGGACAAATGCACATGCCCGTTCCCGAGACGCAGGAGGATCCGGATTATGAACGGCGGCGCAGCCAGCAGGAAAGGCTGCTCAATGCAAATCGTGAGGCAGCAAAATGGTATCATGCACAGCTGTGGCTGCCCGAAAACCAGAAGATTCTCGATTATCTGCACAAGCGTGGGCTGGATGACGGCACAATCAGAAAGTTTGGACTGGGCGCTGCGCCGGAGGAATGGGATGCGCTGACGCGCGCTTTGGAGCAAAAGGGCTATTCACAAGAAGAACTGCGGCTGGCGGGTCTTACGATTGTAAAAGATGAAACACGGTTTGATATGTTCAGAAACCGTGCGATCTTTCCGATCATCGATATACAGGGGCATGTGCTGGGCTTTGGCGGACGTGCGATGGGCAATGCGCAGCCCAAATATCTCAACACATCCGACACTCCGGTTTTCAACAAGCGAAAGGGCGTGTATGCGGCAAATCTTTTGAAGAAACAAAGAGATTTGAAACGCATCATCCTGGTGGAAGGATATATGGATGTCGTTGCCCTGATTCAGCACGGCATTACAGGGGTCGTCGCCACGCTGGGCACGGCGCTCACCAATGAACAGGCGCGATTTCTGAAGCGGTATGCGCCGGAAATCTGGGTATCCTATGATGGCGACAGCGCAGGTCAGCACGCCATTATGCGCGCTCTGGATATTTTTGAGCAGGAAGGCATTCCTGCACGCGTACTGTTCTTTCCTGATGATCTGGATCCTGACGAGTTTGTTCGGGAACGGGGAATGGAGGAATTTGCCAGGCTGCGGCCGATGCGCGCGCCGGAATATCGCATGCAGCGGGCAAAAGAGGGGCTGGATCTGAGCGAAAGCGAGG
The DNA here is from genome assembly GCA_946042585.1 of uncultured Clostridia bacterium. Classification (GTDB taxonomy): domain Bacteria; phylum Bacillota; class Clostridia; order Christensenellales; family Aristaeellaceae; genus SFMI01. The sequence continues at coordinate 4,385 of CAMGDO010000026.1, read as the reverse complement.
GGCGCATGGAATATGCAAAACGCTGCGCGCAGATTCTGACAAAGGTGTCCGAACCGGTCGAACTGGAGAATTATCTGCAGATGCTGGCTGTTCAAACGGGTTTTTCCCGCGAAGTGCTGCTGATGCAGATGGGCATTCATATCCCATCAGCTGCCAAGCCCACTGCACCGCGGGAAAAGGTATCCTTACGACGAAAAAACGACGAAAAGCAATCCCGACCCGAAAAAACGCTGATCGCTCTGATTGCCAGCGGACACATGCCGCCGGAGGCGGTAAAAGCCGAGGATTTTGATGAACCATTTCTTCAAAAACTCGCTCAGAAGCTTCTACGCGGGATGGCGCCGGCGGCAATACTGGCTGAATGCGAAAGCGAGCAGGAACGGACGAATGCCAGCGAAGCATTTTCGCTGAATGCGGAAATCACCGAGGAAAATGCCGCGGCCATGGCGGAGGACTGCCTCAGAACCATTCGCATTGCGCGCCTTCAGCAGCAGATTGAGCAGCTGAAATCAAGCCTTGATAGCATGAGCACAGAAGATAAAAGCATTGCATTAAAAGAAATGATGACTTTGTCCAACGAACTGGCGCGGATAAAGCGCGCGATGCATTGAAAGGAGCGGCGGCATTGAGCACTCAGCCTGATAAGAAAATCAATAAACTCAATGAGCTTTTGAAGCAGGGGAAAGCGAAGGGCACGATGACCTATGATGAAATCATCACCAAGCTTTCCACCATAGAAATTGACCCTGAGCAATTTGACATGGTGCTGGAAACGCTCGAAGCAATGGGCGTCGAGGTGATCCGTGACGCCGATGCCGCCGATGCAGCGCAGCAGAGCCAGGAAGCCGTTATTGACACGGAGGATCTTGATCTGTCCATGCCCGAGGGCATCAGCATTGATGACCCGGTGCGGATGTATCTCAAGGAAATCGGCAAGGTGCCGCTTTTGAGCGCGGATGAGGAAATCAATATCGCCATCCGGATGGAAAACGGCGAAGCAGCCAAGCAGATGCTCAAAAAGGGCGTGAATGAGCAGGGCGAGCCGCTGAAGGATGAGGAGATAGCGCAGTATCAGAAGACCGTTGAGGACGGCACACAGGCAAAACGCCTGCTGGCTGAAGCCAACCTGCGCCTGGTAGTTTCTATTGCCAAGCGCTATGTCGGCCGCGGCATGCTGTTCCTTGATTTGATTCAGGAGGGCAATCTGGGTCTGATAAAGGCTGTTGAAAAATTCGATTATCGAAAAGGCTATAAGTTTTCGACCTATGCCACCTGGTGGATTCGTCAGGCCATCACCCGCGCAATTGCAGATCAGGCGCGCACCATCCGCATTCCCGTGCATATGGTGGAAACCATCAATAAGCTGATTCGCGTTTCCCGTCAGCTCCTGCAGGAGTATGGTCGTGAACCTACGCCCGAAGAAATTGCCAAAACGATGGGGATCAGCGACGCTAAGGTGCGAGAGATTATCAAGATTGCGCAGGAGCCTGTTTCGCTGGAAACGCCAATCGGTGAAGAAGAAGATAGCCATCTGGGCGATTTTATTCCTGATGATGACGCGCCTGCCCCTGCCGAGGCCGCTTCTCATTCCTTGATGCGTGAGCAGCTTTGGGATGTCCTCAACACGCTGACCCCCAGAGAAGAGAAGGTGCTGCGGCTGCGCTTTGGTCTGGATGACGGCAATCAGCGTACGCTGGAAGAGGTTGGCCGGGAATTCAAGGTTACCCGCGAGCGAATTCGCCAGATCGAAGCAAAGGCGCTTCGCAAGCTGCGTCATCCCAGCCGCAGCAAAAAGCTGAAGGACTATCTGGAGTAAGCCGTGCGATATCCTCAACTGGATGAAAGACTGCAGGCCGCTGCCGACCTGTTTACCGCCTGTGACTTTGGCGCTGATATTGGCGCCGATCATGGGCGGTTGTCGTGTTATCTGCTGCACAGCGAAAAGTGTAGAAAGATGCTTGTTTCCGATGTCAGCGCGGATTCTCTTGACAAGGCGCGCAGACTGATGAAGCTGCATCAGCTGGAAGAACGCGCTGTATTTCGTGTAGCCAATGGTCTGGAAGCGCTGCGGGGAATGGAAGGGACTATACAATGCGCTGCCATCTGCGGAATGGGCGGGCAGCTGATCAGCAAAATCCTGTTGAGCGCACATGGTCTTCTTGGTGGCGCTGCACTGGTGCTGTCCTCGCACACAGATATTCCGCTGGTTCGAAAAACTTTGACGGAGATTGGCTATCATGTTGCGCAGGAGCGCATCGTGCGGGCAAAGGGAAGGTTTTATGTGTTAATGCGGGCAGAGAGCGGCTCTGCCGCTTACAGCGAGAAAGAGCTGTATCTGGGTCCATGCCTTTTGAAATTAAAGCCGCCGCTTTGGCAGCAATACCTGATGTGGCGGGAGGGCGTTGTCGCCTGCGAGCAGGGGCATGAAACACAGCTGACATGGATCAGGGAGGAATTGGTTGATGAAACGGGCAACCGTACAGACGCTGTATGACTGGCTGAATGAAATCGCACCTTTTGACACCGCAGAGAGCTATGATAACGTCGGTTTGCTGATTGGCAGCATGTATGCGCCCGTGGAACGCATTCTGGTTGCGCTGGACGCAACGCCTGAAGTGGTACAGGAAGCGATCAGTCTGCAGGCTCAGTTGATTATCACGCATCATCCGCTGATGTTTCGCAGTACAAAAAGGATCATCGAAGAGGACTACGAGGGCGGTGTTCTGTCCGAAATGATTCGGCAGCGCATCAGTCTGATAGCAGCTCATACCAATCTTGACCGCTCGAAGGATTACAGCGGCAGCGCCGTGCTGGCTGAGAAATTGCATTTGCAGAATGTCCGGCAGGAGGACTTCATCATATTGGGAGATCTGCCTGAAGGAAAAGTGCCGGCAGTGCAGCTGAAAAAACAAATCAGTGATGTGGAAGGCGAGATGGTCTATCTATATGGACATCCGGAAACACCCATCAGCACGCTGGGAATATGCGGCGGCGCGTATGACGAAGGCTATGAACAGGCGCGAGCACTGGGAGCACAGGGGTATCTGACGGGCGAAGTGCGGCATCATCATGCGCTGGCGGCTGCCGGCAGCGGGTTTGTCATTTTCGGCGGAGGTCATTACGGCACAGAAGCCTTGCTGGTTGACAAGCTGGCAGGGGCTTTACAAAACGCGATGTATGCGTTAAAATATAATGTGGTTGTTTATCCCTCCGCATGCAAGCCGTTCGGCACGCAGACGGAACAGTAATGGAGGTTCTACATGTCTCAACTTGAATTGCTTTGGAGTTATCAGCAGGCCGATGTGGAAGCCGAGCGTCAGGAAAACGCAATGAAGCGTTCTCCGACCCGTCAGAGGCTGCTTAAGCATCAGGAGTTTCTGCGGGAGCAGAAGGCTGCCAATGCCCATATCGAGGAAGAAGTGCAGGCGATGAGCGATCGAATCGATGCGCTGAAGGATGCGATTTCCCATGCTGAGGATCAGCTGAAAGCTTTGAGCAAACGCTACGAAGAAAACCGGCCTGACAACGGCGACGACGTGCAGACCTACATTCAGGAAGTGCAGCGCCTTTTGCAGAATATCTCCGGCTATGAGCAGGAAGTGCGCCGCATCCGTAAGGATGGCGCAGATCGCGATGCACAGCGCCGTGATATTATTCAGCGCGCCGCCAATGTGCGCAAGGAATATGATGATCTGAAGGCAAAATATGACGTGGAGTATGCTGAAAGCAAAAAGAAGCTGGAAGAGCTTCGCGCAATCGTAGCCGAAAGAAGCAAGGGCATTGAGCCTGAATATATGGAGAAGTATAAAGCCATTAAGCAGCACAGCATGCCGCCGCTGGCGCAATTGAGCAATGATCAGTGCGGCGGCTGCCGGATGTCGCTTCCCTCTGCGGTTGTCCGCACGGTGCGCAGCGGCAAGCCTGTGGAATGCGAAAGCTGCGGAAGGCTGCTGATTCAGCTGTAAACAAGACGTAATTGAGGCAGATGAATAGCCGCATGCCTGATAGGGCATGAGGAAAGTCCGAGCACCGCAGAGCAGGATGCCAGTTAACGGCTGGTGGAGGCGACTCCAAGGCAAGTGCAACAGAGATATACCGCCGGCGAAAGCCGGTAAGGGTGGAAAGGTGCGGTAAGAGCACACCGGCGGCCTGGCAACTCGTCCGTCATGTAAACCCCATCCGGTGCAAGATTGATGAAGGCTATGGGTTGCTCGCCCGCCTTCGTAATCGCTTGAACGGCCTGGCGACAGGTCGTCTAGATAGATGGCTATTCACGACAGAACTCGGCTTACAGTCTGCGCTCATTTACATGGATCTGTGCGTATGCACAGATCCTTTTTCCTGTCTCTTATACACATCTCCGAGCCCACGAGACGTAGAGGAAT
>CAMGDO010000025.1 GCA_946042585.1 uncultured Clostridia bacterium | reverse complement strand
GGTATAGAGGCGCTCAAGCATTCTTTCCACTTCAAAATATTTGACAATCGCGCCGCGGGCATCCTGCGCCACCTTTCCCTGATAAGCAGCCATCTCGTCAATGCCCCGGGCAGCCTTCTCAAACAGTTCATCAAAGGCAGCAGCGCCGTCCAGTATATCATTCAGCTTCCACATCCAGCGCGGGTCCATTTCCCGGCGCAGTTTCACCTGTTGCATCAGTCTATTCCTCCGTTCAATAGAATATTCCCAAGGCAATGTAGCACGCACACGGCAAAGTGTCAAGCGCGAATGCGCTCGCTCCGGCACGAAATAACGATTGCATTGTCAAAAACGCGCAAGAATTCTGTTCAGGCTTGAAAAAAGCTGTCCGATGCACTATAATTTATTCTTGGGTGGAAAGGCCCGGAGGGAATTATGTTTGAAAGCTTTAACGGCGATTTGCTTTCCTTCTACGCCGAAATCCGTTTCAATAACAACAAGGCGTTCATGGATGCGCATCGTCAGGAGTATTACCGGAAAGTCCGCGATCCGTTCTATGCATTCATTGAGGCGCTCGCCCCTGTCATGCTCGCTATCGACGGCGACATGGAGGTGCGCGCGCACAAGTGCCTGTCGCGCATCAACCGCGATACGCGCTACAGCCGCGATAAGTCTCCCTATCGCGACCATCACTGGGTCGCTTTCCGGCAGGCAGCCATCCCCAAGGACGGCATGCCGTTTTACTGGTTTGAAATCCGTCTGGAGCAGGTCAGCTGGGGGCTGGGCGTGTGGGGAGAAAACAGAAATCTGTTTGACGCCCTGCGCCGCCGCATGGAAGCGCAGCCTGAAGAAATGCTCCGCCTGCTTCAGCTGTCAAACGATCACGGTTTTGCCGCGGACGGCAGCAGATGGAAAAAACTGCGCCCGCCAAACGGCCTGCCCGCCGCTCTTGTGCCGGTCTACTGCGCCAGGAGCCTGTATTTTGAAAAGCAGAATATCGATCCTGCATGGATCTTTGAACCTTCGATTGCCGACCGCGTAGCCGCAGATTTCAGGGCGCTTGCGCCCGTATGGCGGCTGCTGCGCGGGCTATCTGACCTTGGGGAGGGAACCTATGATTGATTACCAGACACTCAAGAGCGGAACAGACATCCGCGGCTGTGCGCTGGGCGACGGCGCCATTCTGACCAGCGAAGCGGCGCTGTGCATTGGCGGCGCATTCATCACCTGGCTGAGCGAAAAAACGGAAAAGCATCCCGAACAGCTCACCGTAGCCATCGGGCGGGATTCCCGCCTGTCCGGCCCGTCGCTGTTGTCCGCCTGCGCCGAGGGCATGGCCCGCGCCGGCGCGCAGGTGTGGGATTACGGCATGTGCACCACGCCCGCCATGTACATGAGCCTGCTGACAGAAGGCTTTCAGGCTGACGCGTCCATCATGGTCACCGCGTCGCATCACCCGTTTGACCGCAACGGCTTCAAATTCTTTCTGCCGCAGGGCGGCCTGTCGGGCACGGACATCAGCATGATCCTGTCCACAGCCAGCGCCACAGCGCCTGTCGCCTGTGCGCACAAGCCCATCGAAAAGCGCGATTTTCTGCCCGTATACAAGCAGCAGCTGATGCAGCGCATGCGCAGGGGGCTGGATACCGATGTGGCCTGCCCGCTGCTGGGGCTGCATGTGGTGGTGGATGCCGGCAACGGCGCGGGCGGCTTCTATGAAGAAATGCTGCGTGAGCTGGGCGCCTGGACAGAGGGCAGCCAGTTCCTGGAGCCCGATGGTCATTTCCCCAATCATATCCCCAATCCCGAAAACCAGCAGGCGATGGAATCCATCAGCGCTGCCGTCACCCGGGTGGGCGCCGATCTTGGGCTGATCTTTGACGCGGACTGCGACCGCGCGGCCATCGTGGATCAGTCGGGCCGTGAAATCAACCGCAACCGCCTGATTGCCCTGATTTCCGCCGTGCTGCTGGATAAGACCCCCGGCGCCACCATCGTGACAGACTCTGTCACTTCCTCGGGGCTTGCGCAGTTTATCGCCGAATGGGGCGGCGTGCACTACCGCTTCAAGCGCGGCTACCGCAACGTCATTGATGAAGCGATCCGCCTGAATGAGGCGGGCATCGACTGCCCGCTGGCCATTGAAACCAGCGGCCATGCCGCGCTGCGGGAAAACCATTTTCTGGATGACGGCATGTATCTGACCACCGTTCTGCTGGTGGAGGCCATGCGCCTCAAGCAGGAAGGGAAGGAGCTTTCCTCTCTTCTGGACGGCCTGCGCGAGCCGGTGGAAAGCGTGGAGCTGCGGCTGAACATCACCTGCAGCGACTTCCATGAAGCGGGCCGCGCGGCGATTGATCAGGTCATGGATTACGCCGCGTTTGCCGAGGGCTGGCACATTGCCCCGGACAACCGCGAAGGTGTGCGGATCAACTTTGATCTGGAGGACGGTCTGCTGAACGGATGGTTCCTGCTGCGCCTGTCCGTGCACGACCCCGTGCTGCCGCTCAATGCCGAGAGCGACGTGAAGGGCGGCGTGCGCATCATGCTCGAAAAGCTGCTCTCCGTTCTGGAAGAAGCTGAAAATATCAATATCGATCCCATCCTCAACTATCTGAGCAAATAAAAAAGGAGCGTTACCAACATGGACATTCAGCAAAAGACGATCAATACCATCCGCGCACTCGCCGTCGACATGGTTCAGAAAGCCAATTCCGGCCATCCCGGTGCCCCGATGGGCATGGCGCCCATGGCATACGCCGTATGGGCCGACGCCATGTGTCACAATCCCCACAATCCCCAGTGGCACAACCGCGACCGCTTTGTGCTGTCCAATGGCCATGCCAGCGCGCTGCTTTATTCCATGCTGCACCTGTGCGGATATGATATGACGATGGACGATCTCAAGTCCTTCCGTCAGTGGGGTTCCCGGACGCCCGGTCATCCCGAATACCGCCACACCCCGGGCGTGGAAACCACCACCGGCCCGCTGGGTCAGGGTATCGCCAATGCCGTTGGTTTCGCCGTAGCCGAAACCATGCTGGCCGCCAAGTTCAACAAGCCCGAATTTCCCGTGGTGGATCACCGCGTGTTCGCCTTCTGCGGCGACGGCTGCCTGATGGAAGGCGTAGCTGCCGAGGCTGCCGCGCTGGCCGGCACGCTGAAGCTGGGCAAGCTCACCCTGCTGTATGATGACAACGACATCTCCATTGAGGGCAACACCGATATCGCCATGCGCGAGGACGTGGGCGCGCGCTTTGCCGCCTACGGCTGGCATGTGGTCAAGGTGGACGACGGCAACGACGTGCAGAAGATTCTCTCTGCCGTGGCCGAAGCCCGCCGCGACGAGCGTCCCTCCCTGATCATCTGCAAGACCATCATCGGCTACGGCTGCCCCGCCAAGCAGGGCACGGCCGGCTGCCACGGCTCTCCTCTGGGCGATGAAAACGTGCTGGCCATGAAGAAGACTCTGGGCCTGCCCGAAGACACCTTCCGCGTGGACGAAGACGTGTACGCGCATCTGGAAGAGTGCATGCAGCGCGGCGCTCAGCGCGAAGCTGCCTGGAACGACATGATGGAGCGCTATGCGCAGGCGTATCCCGAGCTGGCGCACGAGTATGAGCAGTGGATGAGCGGCACGCTGCCCGAGGGGCTGATGGACGATCCCGAGCTCTGGCAGTATGAAGGCAAGATCGCTACCCGCGCCACCTCCGGCGCCATGATCAACCGTCTGGCCAAGCGCCTGCCCAACCTCGTGGGCGGCAGCGCCGACCTTGCTCCCTCCAACAACACCTACATCAAGGACGGCGGCGACTACAGCGCCGAAAACCGTGCCGGCCGCAACATGCACTTTGGCGTTCGCGAGCATGCCATGGCTGCCATCTGCAACGGTATGGCGCTGCACGGCGGTCTGCGTGTGTTCTGCGGCACCTTCTTCGTGTTCAGCGATTATATGAAGCATTCCATCCGTATGAGCGCCCTGATGAAGCTGCCCGTCACCTACGTGCTCACCCATGACTCCATCGGCGTGGGCGAGGATGGTGCCACGCACGAGCCCATCGAGCAGCTCGCCGGTCTGCGCGCCATGCCCGATGTGCAGGTCATCCGTCCTGCCGACGGCAAGGAGACCACCGCTGCGTGGCTCACCGCCGTCACCGGCACGCTGCCCACCTGTCTGGTGCTGACCCGGCAGAATCTCCCCCAGTATGACCACTGCGGCAAGGCTGCCTTCCGCGGCGGCTACATCCTCTCCGACTGCGACAAGACTCCCGATGTGCTGCTGATGGCGTCCGGCTCCGAAGTGGAGCAGATCCTCGCCGCGCAGAAGGAGCTCGCGGGCGAAGGCATTGCCGCGCGCGTCATCTCCATGCCCTGTATGGAAACCTTCCTTCATCAGGACAAGGAATATCAGGAATCCGTTCTGCCCGCCTCCATCCGCGCCCGTGTGGCCATGGAAGCCGGCGCCACCATGCCCTGGTACCGCCTGACCGGTCTGGACGGTGCGGTCATCGGCCTGGATCACTACGGTGCTTCCGCCCCCGCCGGCATTCTGTTCAAGGAATACGGCTTCACCGTGGAAAACGTAGTGGCTACCGCGAAAAAGGTGCTGGGCAAATAAACCCCGCCTCTTATCTGCAAAAGAACGGGCGCATGCGGCATGTGTGCGCCCGTTCGCACCGAAAAAACGACGGAGGGACAGCCGTATGTCAACCCCTCATATCCGAGATTATCAGGGCAGACGCATTCACATGATCGGTATTGGCGGCAGCAGCATGTCCGGTCTGGCGCAGATGCTGCATGACAAGGGCTACCGCATCACAGGCTCTGACAATACCCACAGCCATGCGGTGGAGCGTCTGGAGGCCGAGGGGATTCCGGTGTCCATCGGTCACCGTGCCGAAAACGCCATGGGCGCTGACCTGCTTGTCTATTCCGCCGCCATCCATCCGGACAATCCAGAGCGCGCATGGGCGGCCGCCCATGGTATCGGGCAGATCGAGCGCGCCGTGCTGCTGGGGCAGATCATGGAGGGACACGACGAGGCGGTGTGCATCAGCGGCACGCATGGCAAAACCACCACATCCTCCATGCTGGCGCAGGTGCTGCTCACCTGCGGATTGGATCCCGCCGTACATATCGGCGGACGCACCGACGCGCTGGGCGGCGGCACACGCATCGGCTCAAGCCGGGTGTTCGTGGCTGAAGCGTGTGAATTTGCCGGCAGCTTTCTGCACATGAAGCCCACCGTGGCGGTGGTGCTCAATATCGACGAAGATCATCTGGATTTTTATGGCGATATCGCGCACATCGAAGAAGCGTTCTATCAGTTCTGTTCGCTGCTGCCTTCCGATGGCCTTGCCATCGGCAATGGCGATGACCCGCGCGTGCGCAGTCTTTTTGAGCGTCTGCCGGCACGCAGCGAAACCTTTGGCATGACCTCCGAAAGCGACTGGTATCCCATGCAGCTGGACTGCTCCGATCATGGCCGTCCCCGGTTTGACGTGATGTATCGCGGCGAAAAGGTCTGTTCCGTGTTTCTGCGCGTGGCGGGGCGCTTTAATGTGCTCAATGCCCTGGCTGCGCTGTCCTGTGCGCATGCGCTGGGTGTTGATATGGCGCAGGCAGCCGCGGCGCTGTCGGAGTTTGCGGGCGTGCATCGCCGGTTTGAGCACACGGGCGATATCGACGGCGTACACATGTATCATGACTATGGTCACAATCCCGTGGAAATGCGCGGCGCGCTGTCCGTTGCCTGCGAGCAGCAGGCGCGGCGCGTATGGGCTGTGATGCAGCCGCATACTTACAGCCGCGTCAAAACGCTGTTTGATGATTTTCTCACCTGCACCGAAGCAGCCGATATCACGCTGGTCACCGATATTTATGCCGCGCGGGAAAAGGATCCCGGCGATATCAACAGCCAAATGCTGGTGGACGGCATGCGCGCCCACGGCATCAACGCCGTGCTGACCCCCTCCTTTGACGATACCGAAGCGTATCTGCGCGCGCACTGGCAGCCGGGCGATCTGGTGCTCACCATGGGCTGCGGCAATATCAACCTGCTCAACGAGCAGATGCAATCTCACGGCGATACCAAATCATGACACACGCAATCAGGCAGAGCGCAGGCTCTGCCTTTTTTGTATGCCCGCTTTGTTTTTGGCGCATCCTGTTGGCATAAAGGAAAGGAGCAGTATTTTATGAGCAATCAGTCCCCCGACAGGCAGGATTCCATCCATCTTCTGAAGGAATGCGACGCGGGCGCAAAAATGGCCGTCTCCTCCATTGACGATGTGCTGGAAAGCGTGGCAAATGAAGAACTCCATACCCTGCTGCAAGACAGCAAGCGCCGCCACAAGCAGCTGGGCGAACGCACAGCGCAGGCGCTCACCGCACTATGCAGCGAGGGCAAGGAGCCTCCGCTGCTGGCCAAAGGCATGTCCGCCATGAAAACCGGAATGAAAATGCTGACGGGCAGCGCCGATCAGAAGGCTGCAGACCTGATCACCGAGGGCTGCAACATGGGCGTCAAGTCGCTGTGCCGGTATCTGAACGAGTATCCCGCCGCCAATCAGGAGGCAAAATCGCTCGCCAACGAGCTGATTGGCGAAGAAGAACAGCTATCGCGTTCCATGCGGCCTTTCCTGTAAGCGCGCTTGACATTTTCCTTCGCCTCTGCTATGCTGAATTTTGTTCGTCAAATTCAGTATACAGAGGCTTCTTTATGCGCTTTATGAAGAAACAATGGATCAGCAGGGAATCTAAGGCCATGCTGCCCGTGATTATGGCGCTAGCGTGGCCCACCATGCTCGAGCAGCTGATGGCAACCGCCGTGCAGTATATCGACGCAGCCATGGTGGGGCGTCTGGGTGCACAGGCCACAGCAGCCGTGGGCGTCACCAGCACCGTCAGCTGGCTGATAGGCAGCACGGTGTCGGCGCTGGGCATAGGCTTTCTGTCCTTCATCGCGCAGGCATACGGCGCCAATGACCGGGAACGCGCCGGCCGCGCCTCCTCGCAGGCGGTGCTGGCTGTGCTGATCGCCGGTACGGTGTTCACCGCGCTTCCGCTGCTGCTGCACCGACAGGTGCCTGTCTGGATGCAGGCAGACGAGGGAATCCGCGATGCAGCCAGCATTTACTTCTTTATCGTATATACGCCGATGCTGGCGCGCGCCGCCTCCGCCATATTCGGCACGGCGCTGCGCGCTGCGGGCGATACCAAAACGCCCATGCTCATCGGCGTGGTCACCAACATCGTCAATGTCGTTCTCAATTTTCTGCTCATCTATCCTACGCGCAGCATCACGCTGTTTGGGATGTCGCTGCCTGTGTGGGGCGCAGATCTTGGCGTGACGGGCGCTGCCATTGCCAGCGCCGTGTCCTATTGGGTGGGCGGCATGGGCATCACCCGCGCGCTGTGGAAGCACCCTATCATTTCCCCGCGCGGGCATCGTCTGCGCCCGGACTGGTCGGTGCTGCGTCCCTGCCTGCGCATCGCGCTGCCTTCCATGCTGCAGCGCTTTGGCACCTCGTTTGGCTATGTAGCCTTCGCCGCCATGATCAATTCCCTGGGCACCGTGCCGCTGGCCGCCCACAGCATTGCCAACACTGTGGAATCCGCCTTCTATATTCCGGGCTACGGCATGCAGACAGCCGCCGCCACGCTGACAGGCAATGCACTGGGCGCAAAGGACAAAAACCGCATGAAGCATCTCGCGCACATGATGATTGCGATTGAGTCCGCGCTGATGATTCTCTCCGGTTCGCTGCTGTTCCTCTTTGCCCCGGTAATGATGCATCTCTTCACGATAGACGCCGCCGTTGTCGCGCTGGGCGCCACGGTATTGCGGATGGTTGCCGTATCCGAGCCTTTCTATGGCGTTTCCATCATTCTGGAGGGCATGATGCAGGGCGTGGGCGACACCGTCACCCCCTTTGTCTATAATATCGCCGGCATGTGGGGTGTGCGCATTCTGGGCACGTTTATCTGCACGCAGCTTCTGGGGCTGGGGCTCGTATCCGCCTGGGCCTGCATGATTGCCCACAATCTGCTATTGTTCTGTCTCTTATACACATCTCCGAGCCCA
>CAMGDO010000024.1 GCA_946042585.1 uncultured Clostridia bacterium | reverse complement strand
TGTACAGGGCGCCAAGTTCAGCTACACCACGGCCATTGGTCTGTTTAACTCCGTTGTCAACGTGATCATGCTGCTGCTCGTCAACCGCATCTCCAAGGCGGTTAGCGAGACCAGCCTGTTCTGAGAAGGGGGAGAGAAAAATGGCTGAAATGATTCGCAATGCGCCTCACAAGAAAACAAAAATCCGCGAGAGCCGCGGGGATCGCATCTTCTCCGTCTTCAATTACTGCCTGCTGACGGTATTTGCCGTGCTGGCGCTGTATCCTCTGGTATATGCCTTCTCGGCGTCCGTCAGTGACCCCATTGCCGTCAACAGCGGCCGCATGGTGCTTTTCCCCATCGGCTTCAATCTGGAAGGCTACAAGGCGATCTTTGAAAACAAGTGGCTTCTGACCGGCTATGCCAACTCCATTTTCTACACGGTGGTCGGTACGGCGATGAATGTGATGGTCACCTTCATGGCCAGCTACTCCCTCTCCCGCAAGGACATGTTTGGTCATGGCGTCATCACCTTCTTCATGGTGTTCACCATGTGGTTTGGCGGCGGCCTTATTCCCACCTTCCTGGTGGTGAAGAGCCTGGGTCTGATCAATACCCGCTGGGTGCTGCTGCTGCTGGGGCTTGTGTCGGTTTACAACTGCATTATCTGCCGCTCGTTCATTTCCAACTCCATTCCCTATGAATTGCAGGAAGCGGCGCGCATTGACGGATGCAACGATTTCCAGATTGTCTGGCGCATCATCTTCCCGCTGTCCGGCCCTGTGCTGGCGATTCTGGCGCTGTATTATGCGCTGGGACACTGGAATGGCTACTTCAACGCACTGATGTATATTGACGATCGTGCGCTGCAGCCGCTGCAGATTTTCCTGCGCGAGATTCTGGTGCAGAACAAGCGCATCGATATCAACGCGGATGCTGAAGAGTTGGAAGCCATGATGGCGCGCGTGCAGATGGCGCAAACGATGAAATACGCGCTGATTATGGTGGCGTCCGTACCGATGCTCATCATCTACCCCTTTGTGCAGAAGTTCTTCGTCAAGGGCGTGATGATTGGTTCGGTGAAGGGATAAAGCAAAGTAATTTGGGGCGTGAACGCCCTGAAAATATAAAGGAGGCTATCGCAATGAAGAAACTGTTGTCTCTGGTTCTGGTTGCATTGATCGCCCTGTCCTGCTGCCCGGTGCTGGCTGAGGACGCTGCGAACGATGTGATCGAAATCGAACTGGCGCTGGCTGCCAAAGTGGATCATGGCGACTGGAACAATTTCTGGTGCCTGGATCTGATTGAGCAGGAGTGCGGCATCCGCTTCAAGGTGACCCAGTATACGGAGGATGCCTGGGCGGAAAAGAAGGGTACCATGTTCTCGCTGGATACCTATCCCGATGTGTTCCTCAATGACCTGAACGATCTGGATCTGGCCAACTACGGCGCGCAGGGCTATCTGCTGCCGCTGGAAGACTACATCACGCCCGAAAACATGCCCAATGTGTACGCCGTGATGGAAGGCGGCTATCCCGATCTGCTCAAGGGCATGACCTTCCCGGATGGCCACATCTATGCCTTCCGCGGTGTGAACGGTTCTGTCCGCGAGTATGCGCTGAGCCGCTACTTCATCAATGTGCAGTGGGCCGAGAACCTGAATGTCAAGGTGCCCGAGACGCTGGATGAGTTCTATGATTATCTGGTGGCTGTGCGCGATGGCGACGCAAACCTCAACGGCGATACGAACGATGAATATCCCATCAGCGGTATCTATGGCAAGTACACCGACCACTTCGCTCCCATCCTGGTGGCCTTCGGCCTGCTGGATGACCGTCTGCAGGTGGATGACAACGGCGATGTCATGTATGTTCCCGTTCAGGCGAACTACAAGGAATTCCTGAAGTTCATGAACAAGCTGTGGTCTGAAAACCTGATCGACAAGACCTACTTCACCCAGAATGGCGATCAGTACAACGCCAAGGAAGCTTCCGGTCTGATTGCTTCTTTCACCAACTATGCGCAGTGGATGAACAACTCCGATCCCGCTTTCTATCTGCAGTATGAGACCGTTGAGCCCTACACCAGCGAATTCAACTCCGAAAAGATCTGGCCCGCGAAGGAAGCCATCTACTACGGCGCGCTGGTCATCACCGACCGCCTGAAGGACAACGAAGAAGCCGTCGCCCGCCTGATGAAGTTCTGCGACTGGTGCTATTCTGACTACGGCACTGAAATGCTGTGGCGCGGTCCGATGCTCGGCACCAACCCCGATTATCCCAACACCGGCTGGTACTTCGTGCCCTATTCCATGGATAATCTGGATTACCTCGTCCGCAAGTATCTCTATCCCACCGATGAATTCAAGAGCAACGGCCTGTTCCAGACGTCCGTGATCAAGCCCGGCAACAACTACTGGCCCTATGCGACCATCGCCTCTCGCGATGACAACGCCAATCCCACCTCGACCAGTTACAACCTGACGCAGAATATCGTCAACAACCTGGCGCCCTACTACAAGGTTGGCTTCCCGTCTACCCTGAAGTATACGCCTGAAGAGGCTGACGAGATCACGCTGCTGGAGATCGACCTGGATTCCTATATCGCGACCATGGAATCCAAGATGATCACGGGTGAGCTGGATATCGACGCGACCTGGGACGAATTCGTCAAGGGTCTGGAAAGCCGCAATCTGGCCCGGTACATGGAGCTCATTCAGGGCGCCTATGACCGCTACGCCGGCAAATAATTCTCTGTTCCCTTCGGGGGCGCCGCGCTCGCCGCAGCGCCCCCTTCTTTCTACAACAGAATTGAGCGAGGAAAACAATGGCTTGCAGAATTTGGCAGATAGCCGCGCAGACACATTATCAGATGATGGGGTATGTGATAAAAACACAGGAAGGTAAGCTGCTGGTGAGCGACGGCGGCTGGCCGGGCGATGCGGAGTATCTCTGGCATCTGCTGAAAAAGGCAGGCGGTGAAAGGCCGCATGTGGACGGATGGTTTGTGACGCATCCGCACTGTGATCATCTGCTGGCGCTGTGCGATCTATTGGAGAGACGGCGCGGGGAATTCACCATTGACAGGGTTTATCATCATTTCCCGGCGCGTGAGCTGATCGAGCGCGGCGAGCCGGGCGCATTGCGCGCATGGGACGCCTTTGAAGCGGCCAAACAGTATTTTACCGAGGAAATTCTGGAAGAGGGGCAAACGCTGTCGTTTGGTTCGGTGGCGTTTGAGGTGCTGTATGTCAGCGACCCGACATTTGTGAAGAACACCAGCAACAATTCCTCCACCGTGCTGAAGATGACGGGGGAGGGCATGAGCGTGCTGTTTCTGGGCGATCTGGGCGTGGAGGGCGGCGAAAAGCTGCTGCAAAAATATGGCCCGGAGAAGCTGAAAAGCGATATTGTGCAGATGGCGCATCATGGACAGAGCGCTGTAAAAATGAATGTATATGATGCGGTGCGCCCGGACATCTGCCTGTGGTGCGCGCCCAAATGGCTGTGGCATAACAATCAGGGCTGCCGCGGCTATGATTCGGGCGTGTGGGATATTCTGCATGTGCGCGAGCATATGCGCCGCCTGGGTGTGCGCAGGCATGTTACCGGTATGGATGGCACAGTGCTGCTGACGCTCCATGAGGGGCAGGCAGCGATTGCATGCGAAGATCCGTACTGGATGGATTAAATACGTATGATAGCCGCGTCATGCGGTTTTGGAATAAAAGGAGGCCATGAGCATGCGAATCTATGGCATGAAGGTTAATCAGCTGATTGAGCCCAGGGGGTATCAGCTTTCTCCCCTGCGGCTGAGCTATAAGGTGTTGTGCGAAGGCGGCAAGCGCCAGGTATCTGCGCGCATCCGCATATACAGCAAGGGGGAAACCGTTTTTGATTCCGGAGTGCGTGAGGATATTGACAGCCTGTGCTATGAGCCCGGGCTTGCGCTGGCTCCCCGCACCTGCTATGAATGGGATGTGGAAGTGACGGCGGACAACGGTGAAACCGCACTGAGTCCGCGCGCGCATTTTGAAACGGGCAAAATGAGCGAGGCGTGGAGCGGACAGTGGATTGCTGCGGATGGAAATGTGGTCAGTCCCCGGATGTTCAAGCGCTTTGCGCTGCCGGGACGAGCGGCGTCTGCCCGGCTGTATATCTGCGGTCTGGGATTGTATGAGGCATACATCAACGGACAGAAAGCGGGCGATGAATACCTGACGCCCAATTGCAATGACTACGACCATTGGATTCAGTATCAGACCTATGACATAACCAACCTCATGGAGGAGAATAACGAGCTGTCCGTGCTGCTGGGGGATGGCTGGTACAAGGGGCGCTTTGGCTTCCAGCATCAGAAAGAGATTTATGGCGACACGCTGGCGCTGCTGTGCGAGGTGCATGCGGTGCTTGAAAACGGCGAGGAAGTGGTGATCTCTTCAGACGACACATGGCAGTGCTGCGAATCTCCTGTGCGTTTTTCCAATATTTATGACGGCGAAGTCTATGATGCGACGCAGGACTGCGCTGCCGTTTATCCGGTGCGGCTGTATCCGCAGGTGGGCTTTGAGCGCCTGACGGAGCGGCTGAGCCTGCCCGTGCGCGTGATGCATTCGCTGCGCCCGTCTGAGGTGCTTCATACGGCGAAGAATGAATTGATTCTGGACTTTGGTCAGGAGGTTACGGGCTTTGTCACCTTCCGCGCCCGGGGAGAAAACGGGCATAAATATCACTTGCGGTATGCGGAGCTTTTGCAGGACGGGTGCTTCTATAACGATAACCTGCGTACTGCCAAAGCGGAATACACCTATATTGCGGACGGCGAAGAAAATTGGATTCGTCCACACTTTACCTTCTATGGCTTCCGGTATGTCATGCTGGAGGGATTTGGGGAAACGGTGGATCCTTACGACTTTGTTGCCTGTGTGCTGTATTCCGATATGGAGAAAACGGCCTTTGTGAAAACCAGCAATGACAAGGTCAACCGCCTGGCGGAAAACGTGATGTGGGGGCAGCGCGGCAATTTCCTCGATGTGCCCACGGACTGCCCGCAGCGCGACGAGCGCATGGGCTGGACGGGCGATGCGCAGGCTTTCTGCGCCACGGCGTGCTATCAGATGGACAGCGCGGCGTTCTACACCAAGTATCTGCACGATATGGCGGTGGAGCAGCACGCGCATCAGGGCGGTGTGCCGCATATCATTCCTTCCTTCCATATGCAGGGTACCCCCGGCTGCGCCTGGGCAGACGCCGCTGCCATCATTCCCTGGACGGTGTATCAGTTTTATGGCGATAAGGCGCTGCTGAAAAAGCAGTATGACAACATGAAAATGTGGGTGGAGTGGATCTACCACGTGGATGAGGAAACAGGCGGCGCGCGGCTGTGGCAGGCAGGCTTCCAGTGGGCGGACTGGCTGGCGCTGGATGCGGATTATGCCTCCTCCTGCCGCGGCGGAACGGACAGGGATTTCATTGCTTCCTGCTTCTATCTGTATTCCACGCGACTGACGGCCAAGGCAGCGGGCGTGCTGGGACTGCGGACAGACGAAGCGCGCTATCGGATGCTGGAAAGCGAAATCCGGGCAGCCATTCGCCGCGAGTATTTCACCGCCACCGGAAGATTGAGCGTCAATACACAGACGGCGTATATTCTGGCGCTTTTCCTGGGCTTGCCCGAGGAAAAGGAAGCGCCCAGGATTCGCCGCGAGCTGGATCAGAAATTTGAGAACGCTCACGGCGAGCTGCGCACCGGCTTTGTGGGCACGAGCTATCTGTGCCGTGTACTGACCAAAGAAGGCTTCAGTCCTCTGGCATATTCGCTGTTCCTGCGTGAGGAATATCCCGGTTGGCTGTATGAAGTGAATATGGGCGCCACCACCGTGTGGGAACGCTGGAATTCCATTCTGCCCGACGGCCACATGTCCGATACGGGCATGAACTCGCTCAATCACTATGCCTATGGCGCAGTGATGGAGTGGCTGTATCGGGATGCGGCGGGCATTTCTCCGCTGGAAAGCCATCCCGGCTTCCGTCGCGTTCGTATGCAGCCCCATCCCGATGCGCGTCTTCCGGAAATCGATTTTGCCTATGAATCCGCGGTGGGGCGCTATCGCAGTGCGCTTCGCATCACGGGGGACAAGAGCATGGAATGGCAGATCAGCGTGCCGTTTGGCGGAGAAGCGGAGCTGGTGCTGCCGCTGGGTGAAATCCGGGGGAATGCCGAGTGGCAGGAAGAAAATGGCATGCTGCTTGCGACGGTTTCGTCCGGTGAATACACGTTCGTGTGCGATTTTGCCCGGTCTCCCTGGCAAAAATCGCTGCTGGACCGCACGTTTGCCGAATTGAAGGCAGAACCGGCGCTGTGGGAACAGGTGCTTGAGGCGGCGCCGGATATCGAGAAATTGCTGGCCATCAAGGATCAGAACACCCTGACATTCAGGAAGGTGCGCGATTTTCCCTTCAGCACGCTGCCTTCGCCGCAGTTCCGCCATCTGGAAGATCTGCTGTGCCGTCTTAGCTTCGAGAGGTAATACTGGATGGAGAAGAGTTATATCGCCATTGATATTGGTGCTTCTGGAGGCAGGCATATTGCCGGTGTGCTTCGTAATGGCAGGCTGCAGCTCAAGGAGATATACCGCTTTGCAAATGGTCCTGTCCGCAGCGGTGAACATCTCATCTGGGATGTGGATGCGCTTTTTGCGCATATCGTGGCAGGGCTGAAGGAAGCGGGCGTGCAGGGGATTCACCCCGACAGCATTGCCATTGACACCTGGGCGGTGGACTTTGTGCTGCTGGATGCACAGGGAAAGCGGCTGGGGGATGCGGTGAGCTATCGCGACAGCCGCACGCAGGGCATGGATGTGCAGCTGGGGCAATATATCACCGAGGAAGCGCTTTATGACCGCACAGGCCTGCAAAAACAGCCCTTTAATACAGTTTATCAGCTATTGGCGCTGCGCAGGTCGGCGGAATACAGTCAGGTGCAGGATATGCTGATGCTGCCCGAGTATTTTGCCTATCTTCTGACCGGAAACAGGATGCGCGAGTATACCAATGCCTCGACAACCGGGCTGGTCCATGCTGCAGCGCGCGACTGGGACTGGGAGCTGATCGACAGAATCGGCTTCCCCCGCCATCTTTTCGCGCCGCTGCATCAGGCGGGCGAGGTGGTGGGAGAATTGCTGCCGGAGATCGCCCGGGAGATTGGCTATTCTGCTATGGTGCGGCTTGCGCCCACGCATGATACTGCAGCTGCTGTCATGGCTTCTCCGCTGGATACGGGGGATGCATATCTGTCCAGCGGCACATGGAGCCTATTGGGTATGGAACTGAATGCGCCGGTGTGCAGCCCGGAAAGCAGAGCGTTCAATATGACCAACGAGGGCGGCGTGCAGGGGACGGTTCGGTATCTGAAGAATATCATGGGGCTGTGGATGCTGCAGCAGCTGCGGCGTGAAAAGTATTCCGATCTTTCCTATGCCGAGCTGGCGCGCCTTGCGCAGGCAGCGGATGATTATCCCGGGCGCGTGGATGCGGGGGACAACCGTTTTCTGGCGCCTGCATCCATGACAGAAGAAATTGCTGCGGCGCTGCAGGAACGTGGATTCCGCCGTCCGCAGACGCCGGGAGAATGGGCGGCCTGTGTCTGCCACAGCCTGGCGGATTGTTATGGCGCCTCTGTCGCGGCGATGGAGAAGCTGACCGGCGAAAAAATTCGCTGCCTGCGCATTGTGGGCGGCGGCTGTCAGAATGATTATCTGAATCGCCTGACTGCGCAGGCGCTCAAGCGCCGCGTGACGGCAGGGCCGGTGGAAGCAACGGCGATTGGCAATATTCTTTCCCAGATGAAAATGACGCTGTCAGAAGGGCGCGCACTGGTGCGCCGCTCATTCCCGCTGACTGAATACGACGGAGAGACGCGTTGACGGGCGGAGCTGCTTTTAATCCGCAAAAACATGTGGACGAAACGGGAAAAACACGGTAGAATTAAATGCAGGAGGCGAGTGGCATGATCAAGGTGTACGGCGCAGAGATTTGCGCGGATTGTCGGGATTTCAAGGCGCTGATGGCTGAGCGTGGCTTTGAAGTGGAGTATGTGGATATCATCGCGAGCACAGCCAATCTGCGCGCTTTTCTACAGATGCGTGATCATGAGCAGGCGTTTGATGATGTGCGAGCGCGCGGCACAATCGGCATTCCGGCGTTCGTGCGCGAGGACGGCGCAGTGACGCTTGATCTTAATACGGCGCTGGCATGGATGGGACAGCCGCCGGCGGCACACGCGGATGACACATGCGCATGCTGCAAATAATATGGACATGGCGCGCTTGTCCTTTTGCTG
>CAMGDO010000023.1 GCA_946042585.1 uncultured Clostridia bacterium | reverse complement strand
AGCGTCAGATGTGTATAAGAGACAGGTATATAACGGAATGGAACGCGATATTGTTATTGATTTTTGTCCAGTACTGCGCTGTGCCGCCGCCCCACTTGGGGAAATTCGCCCACAGCGCCCGCCTGCCGGAAAGCGTCCACAAGCCCGGATCGCTGGGATAACCCACCGTGCCGGTTGAGCAGATAAACGCCTTATGCAGCACGGTAAATTCCCCATTCTCATCCCGTGTAAATACCTTCGTGACCTGATTTACGACATCCACTTCCACAAAATACGGCACGGGTGTCGGCGGCGCAGCCGTCGCTGACGCCGGTACTGCGCTCTGTGCAAACAGCGCATTCCAGGTTTCCTCCCCCACGATGCCGTCCACCTTCAGCGCATTATGACGCTGGAAGGCCTCCACCGCATCTCTTGTGCGCTGATAAAAGCCCGTGGTCAACTTGCCCTCATAGAAGCCCAGCTCCAGCAGGCGCTCCTGCAATAGCGTCACCCGCGCGCCGGTATCCCCATAGGAGAGCGTGCCGCGGAAGGTTATGTCCGGCGTGGGTGTTGGCGTAGGTGTGGGTGTTGGCTCAGGGGTGGGCGTAGGCGTAGGCAGCGGCACCACTTTGGAATACAGCATTTCCAGCGTGGTTTCGTCCGCCTTGCCCGTGCTCTCAAGCCCCGCCAGCTGCTGAAAAGCTGCCACAGCCGAACGCGTGTTTTTCAGGTATTTCCCGCTGATCTCGTCCTCATACAGCTTATATTCTTTCAGGGCTTTCTGCAGCGTTTTCACGCCCTCGCCGCTGTCGCCATATTCCAGCGGGCGATATTTCACCTGCGCAAGCACCGACAGCGTAGATGCATCCGCCACGCCCGTCTGCTCAAGGCCAAAATCCGCCTGTAGCTCCTTCACAGCGCTGCGCGTCACCTCGGCAAATTGCCCGCTGAGCGGTCCGTTATAATAGCCCAGCTCCTTCAGCCGTGTCTGCAATTCCAGCACGGCATCGCTTTTATCTCCATATTTCAGCTCCACAGCCGCCGGCTCAGCCGTTGCCGCCGTATCCGCTGTTTCGCAGCATGCCATACCCGCCGCCATCCATATCAGCAGCACACACAACCCCATCATCCATCGCTTCATCTGGTACACCTCGCGTTCTACGCGCTCATTTGTTCAGCGTGTAAATATATTGTAATAAATCCGTCATAGAATTGCAAGCGGTATTCCCTGGCAATCGTTTGAATTCTTGATTCATTTACATTTTTGACGCTAAGCTGCGCACGGCATCCGCCAGCTGATCGATTTCCCGCAGTGTTGAATACGGCCCGACGCTCGCGCGCACCGTTCCCTGCGTCCCCAGATAGTGATGCATGCACGGCGCGCAATGCAGCCCGCCGCGCAGGCAAAAGCCCCGCACATCCAGCGCATCCGCCACCTCTGCGCTCTCGCGCCCCGCCAGATTGAAGCTGAGCACTCCCACATGCGGCGCATCTTTTGCGCCATAAACCGTCACGCCGGGGATTTCCTCCAGCTGCGCGCGCAGCGCATCAATCAGCTCGCATTCATAGGCATGAATCTGCGCATCATGCGCCCTGACAAAGCGAACGCCCTGCAAAAGCCCCGCCAGCGCAGGCAGCTGCAGCGTGCCGCTTTCATACCGGTCAGGCAGCATGGAGGGCTGATGCACGCTCTCGCTCAGCGACCCCGTTCCTCCCTCCCGCAAAGGCCTTGGCTCCACATGCTCGCCCACATACAGAATACCCGTTCCCATCGGTCCCATGAGCCCCTTATGCCCCGGCATGGCCAGCAAATCAGCATTCAGGCCGGACAGCGGCACCGTGCCCGCTGTCTGCGCCGCATCCAGCAGCACGGGTATCCCATAACGGTGCGCCGCGGCAATCAGCGCGCCTGCGTCCTGCACAATCCCCGTCACATTGCTTGCGTGCGTCAGCACGCACAATGCCGTCTGCGGCGTCACCGCCTCGTCGATGGCGGAAGGCGCAATCAAGCCGCGCGCATCCGCTTTCAGCACGCTCAATGTAATCTCGCCGCGCGCCTCCATGCCCGACAGCGGACGCATCACCGCGTTGTGCGCATCATGCGTCACCAGCACATGATCGCCCCGGTGCAGGCTGCCCCTCAGCGCCAAATTAACTGCATCCGTGCAATTCAGCGTAAAAATGACGCGTTCAGGCGCTGCCTTCAGATAATCCGCCACCGTTTCACGGCAGGCATAGACCACGCGTCCGGCGCACAGGGACGCCCGATGCCCGCCCCGTCCGGGATTGCCGAAGGGCTGCGCCATCACCCCTGCCGCCGCGCGCAGCACCTCAGGCGGCTTGGGCCAGCTGGTCGCCGCATTGTCCAGATAAATCACATATTTTCCCTCCCTGCACGCAAGTCCTTCGCACTTCATAGTATGCTATGAGCACAGTTGGGAGGGCATGCATATGCAGGAAATATTCGGAATTGCCGCCTTTCGCTCCAGGCAGCAGGTCATTCGCTTTGAGGCAGCGCTGCGCCGTGCGGGCGTGCACGGTCAGGTCATCTCCACGCCGCGCGATGTATCCGTCGGCTGCGGGCTGAGTGTTCGGTTTGATCTGTCCGACACCGATGAAGTGCTGAGCGTCTACCGTCAGGCACGCCCCAGCAATCTGATCGGTTTTTATCGTGTTGAGCGCACAGGCAGCGGGCGACCACTCATCGCGCCGCTTTTATAAACAAAAAGCAGAGCGATCTGTCGCCCTGCTTTTTTTATGGCGTATGCAGGCGTATTTACCTGCCCGCCTGGAAGGAACGCATTTTCAGATACCGCTCATACAGCGGCTGATACGCTTCATGCACCGCCATATCGGGCTGATAGCTGGTGAAATGGCGGCTGCTCATATGCGCCATGGCTTCTTCAAGCGTTGCATACATCCCCGAAGCCGCAGCCGCGCCGATGGCTGCACCCGCCGCTGCGCTGTTTGGCAGCGAGGAAACGTGCAATTCGCGCCCCAGAATGTTGGCATAGCACTGCACCAGCAGCGGGTTTTTCCCGGCAATGCCGCCGCACACGCAGATGCGCTTCACCATCACGCCATGCTTTTGGGCATGCTCCACCAGCAGCCGCGTGCCAAAGGCAGCCGCCTCCACCAGCGCGCGGTAAATCTCCTCCGGCCTTGTGGACAGCCTCAGCCCTGATATTGCGCCGGAAAGCGTCTGATCCACCACCACGCTGCGGCTGCCGTTCCACCAGTCCACAGCTACGGGTGCATCGGCGCGCACAGGCTGCGCAAAGCCGCGCTCGCTCAGAAGCTGATGAACGGACTTCCCCTCTGCCTTTGCCTGCGCCTCGCAGCGGGACGGCACGCAATTATCCACAAACCAGCCGAACATATCGCCCACGCCGCTCTGACAGAAGTCATAGCCATAGAAGCCGGGCAGATGCCCGTTGTATGCCTGCCCGCACACGCCGCTGACCACATGCCATTCATCCGAAATAACCGCCAGCACGCCCGACGTGCCGATCGTCAGCATCGCATCCCCGCTTTCATGCAGACCCAGCGCCATCATGGAGGTATGTCCATCCAGCCCGCCCGCGCCCACGGCAATGCCGGATGGCAGGCCAAGCCTTTCCGCCATCATGGGCGTCAGCCTGCCTGCGCACGCACCCCAGGGCAGCATTTCTCCGCGAAGCTTTTCGTGCACATTGGCAAGGCGCTCATCCAGCTGCGCAAAAAAGCCGGCGTCAGGCAGCGTTTTTCCATCCGGACAATAGTTCTTCAGCCCCATGGATCCCGCGCTGCGGGTCAGATTGCCCGTCAGGAGCCACGTCAGCCATTCATCCAGATCGGTAAACGCGCTCGTTTCGTCATAAAGCGCAGGGCACTCCCGCAAGGTTTCCAGAAGCTTGGGAAACATGCCCTCGCTGGACGGATAACCGCCGCAGGCCGCCATAAAGCCGGGCTTTTTCTCCGCCATGGCGCTCTTGATGCGCTCTGCCTCCTGCGTGGCTGTGTAGGATTTCCACAGGCGGATATAGGCCTGCGGCTCGTCTGCCCATTTCTTTTGTGCACGCATGGGCATGCCGTTTTCATCGCATGGAACCACGCTCATGGAAGTGGCGTCAATCGCCAGGGCGATTACGTCCTGCGCATTGATTCCGGCGTTTTTCACCGCCGCGCGCACTGCTGTGCTCAGCGCCTCCAAATATTCCAGCGGATCCGCCAGCGCCGCGCGGGCAGGCAGCTTTCTGCCGCAGGGCAGCGTGTCGTCATATACATGATATCCGCATTCCCCCATGCCCAGCGCCGCGCCGTTTTCTGCGCTGACGACAAGCGCACGGCACGACAGCGTGCCAAAATCCACACCGATGGTATATTTCATCATTTTTCATTCCTTTTTTCTGCAGATATTGTCTATTCGTGCGATCTGTTTTATTATAATCTCATGGCATGCATTCGTCAATTTGAAATATGCCTGAATTTCAGAAACCGGAGGGAAGAGCATGAAGCTCAAATATTACGGCACAGGGGCTGGCGCCGGCATCCCCGAAATTTGCTGCTCCTGCCGCGTATGCGAGCATGCGCGCAGATACGGCGGGCCGAATATCCGCACACGTTCGCAGGCTACGCTGGATGAAATCATGATCGACTGCCCGGTAGACGCTTATGCGCACAGCGTCTACTGCGGGCTGGATATCCGCAGACACCGCCATATTCTCATTACCCACGCGCATGCCGATCATTTCAGCATGACGGGCGGATTTGCCTCCCGTTTTCAGGATGACGGCGGCGGCTGGACCTTCTATATGCCGCCCATCAGCGCAGCCGAAGAGAGCGAACGGATAGCAAAAATGGCGGAAAACAACACCAAATTTCCGCCGCAGCGCTATCCGCGCATCGTGCCTGTCGCGCCCTTTACCCCCTTTTGGATCGGCACGCACAGGATCACGCCCCTGCCCTCCAATCACGCTGCCAGCATCGGCACCATGCTGTATCTCATCGAGCAGGAGAACAAAGCGCTTTTATGGGTGCATGATTCCGGATATCTTCTGCCCGAAACCATCCACTATCTCCGTGAGCATCCCGTACATCTGAACGCCGTGTCGCTGGACTGCACGCTGGGGCGCGGCCAACGCATCACCGCCTCGCACATGGATATTGACCAGTGCGCCGATACCGCGTGCCTTCTGCGCCAGATCGGCTGCGCGGATGAAGCAACAGTCTTCCTGCTCAGCCACATGGGTCACCTGGTCGAAAAAACGCATGACGAACTGCGCGCACAGGCACAGGAATTTGGCTTTTGGGTCGCCTATGACGGAATGGAGCTGAATATCTGAGCCGCAAATACCGTCCTCACGCAAAAGAGCGGCGATCGCCTGAAGCATTGTCTTCAAGCGATCGCCGCTCTTTGTTTATTTCTGCGCCATCCAGATCGCATGCATTTTTGCCGCGTCATCCGCCTGCGTCCCCTTGCACTCGCAGATGACGGTGCCGCAGTATCCGCGCGCGTGCAATAATGGCGCCAGCTGCTCAAACCGCGGCCCATATGCCGTCTCGTCAAAGGTGCGATGGCGCTTTTCCCCTGCCTGCGTATACTCAATGGTGGAAAAATGCATGTGCATCTGCCGCGCGCGCTCCATACCCAGACGCCGCTCAATCGAATCCAGTATCCGCTCAAAATCCGCCGTTTCTTTGAGTCCGCCGCCCGTCAGCGCATGCAGATGCGCAAAATCAATACACGGCAGCATTCTGTCATCGAGCAGGCAGAAATCCAGCGTTTCCTCAAGATCGCCGATCTGGCTGTACTTGCCCATTGTCTCAGGGCACAGCCGCACCGCGCCAAGACCCGCGTCATCCAGCCGCTTATACGCCTCCTGCAGCCCTTCGCAGCATTTGCGCAGCGCCTTTGACCGCTCCAGCTTCATCACCGCGCCCACATGCACCACGACCCTTTCGCCGCCCAGTCTTGTAACAGCCTGCGCCGCTTCCAGAATATAGCGATAGCTATTCTCACGCTTTTCCGGGTCGGGATTGGCCAGATTGATAAAATACGGAGCGTGCGCGCTCATGGCAATATGATGCTCCATGGCTTTCTGGCGAATCTTCTGCGCCATCTCTTCCGAAAGCGACACGCCGCGGCCAAATGAATACTCATATGCGCTCAGGCCCATCTGCGCCAGCCATTGCGGCGCCTGCTCGCTGGTTTTATAGCCTTCGGCATAAAATCTGTCCGAATTGCCCGCCGGACCGAATCTCATCCTTTGTATCCTCCGTTATGATCGTTTTTTCAGCATTTCATCCCGAATCAGCTGAATCGCCTTTGTTTCAATGCGCGACACATAGCTGCGCGAAATGCCCATCTTCTGCGCCACCTCATGCTGCATCATCGGCTTTCCGCCCAACAGTCCATAGCGCATTTCCAGCACCGTCCGCTCACGGGCAGGCAGCGTTTTCAGCGCTGTGCGCACCTGCTGCATATTCACGCTGCGGATGGCCGCCTCCTCCACCATGTCCTCCGGCGTCCCCAGAATATCCTGAAAGGAGATATCGTTTCCTTCGTTATCCATGCCAATGGGATCGCTCAGCGACACGTCTCCCCGGTGCTTGCGGGAGGCCCTGAGCAGCATCAGCACCTCGTTCTCAATGCATCGCGCAGCATAGGTGGACAGCGGCGTCCGGGTGTCCGTGTTATAGCTGGCAACGGCTTTCATCAGCCCCAGCGTGCCGACCGATACAAGATCATCCTGCGTATAGCCCGGCACGGTGTATTTGCGCACCACATGCGCCACCAGCCGAAGATTATGCTCAATCAGCCGCGCCCGCGCCGTTTCATCTCCCTGACGCATGGCAGCCAGACACTTTGCTTCTTCTGCTTTGCTCAGGGGCTTTGGAAAGCTCCCGCCCCCCGATATATGCCCCAGCAGCAGCAGCGCATCGCGCACAAGAAACAGGATAAACTCCAGCATATCGCACACCCCCCTACAGGATATGCGCATCTTTGCCGCTTATTTCTGCGTCTGCGGACGGTGATTGCGGTTTGGCCCGCGCAGATAATCGCCTTCGCCCGCTTCAATGCCCGCATCCACCAGCACCTGCTGCCCGGCAATCGACACAGCGTCCATCGATTCACCCGTATCCGCGCGCAGAATGTGCCGCACGGTAAAGCTCTTTTCGCCCGATGGCGTCACCGCCTCCAGCACATCGCCCACATGGAAACGGTTTTTAACCTCTACCTGCAGCATGCCCTCATGCATGCCGGTAATCCGCCCCGAAAATTCTCTGGTCTGCGAAAAGCCTGCCGCACCGGAGGAAGGCTGCGGTCTGCCAAAATAAAATCCGGTATTGCTCGCCCGATGGCTGACCTTGCACAATTGCTCCATCAGCTCCGGCAGCGCCGCGCGATATGCCTCCTCGCTTTGCGAGAGCAAATCCAGCGCCGTGCGGTACACATGCGTCACCGTCGCCACATAATAGCCCGTTTTCATCCGTCCCTCAATCTTGAGCGACTCAATGCCCGCATCCCGCATCTGCGGCAGATGCGATAGCATATTCAGATCATAGGCCGAAAAGATATAGGTGCCGCGCGCATCCTCATATGCTTCCATGGGTTCATCCGGACGCTTGATCTCCGTCACCGTATACTCCCACCTGCAGGGCTGCGCGCATGCGCCGCGATTGCCGCCGCGTCCGATCATATGATCGCTCATCATGCAGCGCCCCGAATGCGCCATGCACATGGCGCCGTGTACAAAGGCTTCAATGCCCACTTTGGACGGAAGACACCGGCGAATCGCCGCAATGCGCGCAAGCGACAACTCACGCGACAGCACCACGCGCGCTGCGCCATGCTCAGCAAAAAAGGCGGCTGACGCTGTGTTCATCACATTGGCCTGCGTGCTCACATGCAATTCCAGCTGCGGCACGCGTTCGCGCAGCAGCAGAAAAGCGCCGATATCGCTGACAATCGCCGCATCCACGCCCATGTCGCACGCCCGCTGCGCGCACTGCACCAGTTCCTCCAATTCGTCATCATAGGGCAGGATATTCAGCGTCAGATAAAATCGCCTGCCGCTGCCATGTACAAGATCCAGCGCCATACGCATTTCATCCCAGTCAAAATTACCCGCTGATGCGCGCAGCCCGAATTTCTTCAGCCCTCCATATACCGCATCCGCGCCAAACCGCACTGCCGCCTTCAGCTGCTCCATGCCGCCCGCAGGCGACAACAGCTCCATCATTGGTCATTCGCTCCTGTCTTTTCATCATATGCCTGCCAGAGCGGCGCGTAGATCTTCACAGCCGCCTCATGCTCTGCCAGCGTTTTGGAGAAGTACAATTCGCCCGTATCCGGTTCCTTGGAGCAGAAATACAGATACTTTTCCGCAACAAACGTTTCATCGGGATACAGCGCCGCCTCAATGGCAGCCGCCGACGGATTGCAGATCGGCCCCAGCGGCAGCCCTGTGTGCTGATAGGTGTTATACAGCGAATTGACGCTCAGGTCGCTGCTGTTCAGGCTCATCCGCGTCGTGCCCGTCACATATTTGATCGTCACGTCGCTGCCCAGCGTCATGCCCATATCCAATCGATTGTGAAACACCGCGGAAACGCGCGCAAAATCGCTTTGCTTGGCTTCCTTTTCTATCATCGAGGCCAATGTAATGACCTCGTCCATCGTCATGCCGATTTCTTCCGCCCGCGTATGCCATTCATCCCTGAACACCGCTTCTGTCTGCGACAGAAGCTTTCGCAGTATTTCTTCCGCCGTTGCCGACGTATATACCTCATAGGTATTGGGCGACAGATAGCCCTCCAGCGCATACAGC
>CAMGDO010000022.1 GCA_946042585.1 uncultured Clostridia bacterium | reverse complement strand
ACAACAACACCAAAGCCTTCGTCGGCAGCGTCAGATGTGTATAAGAGACAGATAAATAATTGAGGATCAGCTCGCTGATTTCGGTCTGGATTTCGCGTTCGCGCGGGCAGCGCAGATACATGTCAAAGTCGCCCGCGCCGGTGGCGCGATAATTGCTCATGCACAGCGACAGCTCCTCCTCCATGCCGATGGGCGCGCCGTTGCGCTGCATCCGGATCACGCGTTCGCCCTCAGGACGCGCCAGATCAAATGTGTATTCCAGCCCGCTGAAATAGTCGAAATTGTAATGCGCCTGCTTGGGGCGCAAAAATGCCTCGGAAATACCGATATTTCCCGATGCGTCCACCGTGAAATACCGCGCGCATTGCTCAAGCGCCTCCCGCAGCACCGCGCCTGTCACCCGCAGCACGACCAGCGTGTTGGAATAGACATAGCTGGCCACCACGTCGCGCACCGTCACCTGGCTGTCAAAGCCGCGAAGCTCATTTCCCAGCGCCGTGCAGGAGATATCCGCGCCGCTGGCCCACAGCTGCACGGTGTTGAAAAAGTCTGCGATGGGCGTGCCGTGCAGCGCCATGTGCAGCTTGTCCTCCGGCCAGATGGCCTGCGTCAGATGCCCGATGGGCTGGTCAAGCCAGGCGTTTACATCCGTCCACAGCGCCTGCTGGGCGGCGGTCAGCTCCGCGTGGTCGGGCACGGGGCACAGCTCGGAGTGAAAGCGGTTGTTTTCATCCAGCGTCACACGGACGTATGCCGTCGCGTTGCAGGGCGTCTGCACAATGTGCGTGCCGTGCCAGACTTCGTTGGCCATGGCGATGTGCTGATGCCCTGTGAGCAGCAGATCGATGGGCAGCTCCTCGCACAGCCGGCAGGCGATGTTTTCATCCGTAGAGGAGAGCAGACGGCCCGTTTTCAGATCGCGCTCCACGCCGCCGTGATAGATGCCGATGATAATATCGGCATCCAGCGAGGCAATGGCGCGCCGTGCCGCCTCCATGGGGGATGAAATCTCCAGCTCCGTCAGGTTCTCCTTCTTTTCCCAGCGGTTCACCCAGTCTGTCACCAGCCCCACCAGCCCCACGCGCAATCCGTTGCCCAGCGTATGCACTATGGCGCTCTGAATGGGCATTTCGCCCCGTTTGTCCGCTACGTTGGCGCACAGGCACACGGCGTCAAGTGCCTTCAGATAGTCTCTGAGCGCATCGTAGCCATTGTTGAAATCATGATTGCCCAGCGTCACATAATCATAGCCGCGGTCGTTCATGGCTTGCGCCACAGGCAGCGTGCGCCCGTGCAGGCGGCAATAGTACATCAGCGGAGAGCCCTGAATGGTGTCGCCGCCATCAATGATCAGCGTGTTTTCATCCCGGGGAAAGCGCAAAGACAAAAGCCCCATGGGATGGGGCTGCTTGTCTGCAAAGGAAGAAGGATACAGATAACCGTGGGTATCGGAGGTGAAATACAGGGTAAGCTTTGGCTGCATGTTAACCTCTTGTCAGTCGGTTGCGGATGCGGGTGGAGAAAAATTCGATGACAAGCATCAATACCACCATGCCGCACAGATACGCGCCCACCATGCTCCAGCGGCTGGAATTGATGCACTGCACCAGTGCGGCGCCGATGCCGCCCGCGCCCACAATGCCCAGCGTTGTGGCGTCCTTGACGTTGATATCAAAGCGATAGATGACGGTGGAGATGAAATTGGGGATGATCTGCGGCAGAATGCCGTAGCGGATTTTCTGGAAGGTGGTGCAGCCCGAGGCGTCCAGGCTTTCCAGAATGCGGGTGTCGATATCCGCAATGGCGGTGATATACATCTTGGAGATCATGCCGATGGAGCAGACCGACTGGGTGACCACGCCGCAGAAGGCGTTGGGGCCTGTCACGCGAATCCACACCAGCGCCCACACCAGGCTGGGGATGGTGCGGATGACGAGAATCACCGCGTTGGTGATGAACGCCACCCATCGGGGCACAATCTTGTCGCTGGCCAGAAAGCTGAAGGGCACGGCCAGCACGCCGCCAATCAGCGTGCCCAGCACGGCGATGGCGACAGTCTGGAACAATTGATAGGGCACGCCCTCGCTGGTCAGGTTGAACAGCAGGTTTTTATCCGGATGGATCAGGCCGTAGCCTACGCCCTTGGCGACCTCGATGCCCTTTTTGGCAAAGCCCTTGAATTCGACGGCTGTGCCGGACCAGGTGAGCAGCGACACCACAATGAGCAAAATCAGCGTGTACAGCCACCAGAGACGGGGACGCGCTTCATAGGCCTCTTCGATCGACAGCGGACGATCGGCCAGCATTTTGTTTGTTTTCTTCGCCATGTTTCCGATCCTCCTCAGCTCAGCTTTCTGCGCAGATACTGGCTGGTGTTTTCAATGATGAAGACCACCACAAACAGCGCCAGCAGCACCATGCCCAGACCATTGTAATCGCGCCAGCCGATGCGCTCGTTGATCAGCAGCCCCAGACCGCCCGCGCCCACATAGCCCAGAATGGCTGCCGCGCGGATGTTCATTTCCAGGCTGTAGAGGCAATAGCTCAGATAGGTGGGCAGAATCTGCGGGAAGCAGGCCGTCCAGAAGGCCTGGAACTTGTTGCCGCCAGCCGATTCCATGGCTTCAAACGCGCCCATATCGATGGTTTCGATGGCTTCATACATCATCTTGGATACCACGCCGAAGGTGAACACCGTGATGGCCATCGTACCGGCAAAGGTGCCCAGACCAAAGATCAGCGCCGCGAACTTGGCGATGATCAAGGTGGGCAGCGTGCGCACGATGTTGAGCAGGAAGCGCAGCGCCGCCACAGACCAGCCGTTGCGGTTGATATTGGTGGAGGCGATCACCGAGAAGGGAAGCGCCAGTGTAGCGCCCAATACGGAGCCCAGAATGGACATTTTGATGGTGTCCATCAGGGGCGAAATGACCTTGGGGAAGTAGGAAAAATTGGGCTGGAATATCTGCTTGAGAATGAAGGTGAACTGATAGCCGCGGCGGACGATGATGCCCAGATCAAAGCCCGTCAGCTGGATGGAGGCCCAGATGACCGCCACGATCACGACGGTGAGCAGGGGCGTGCGCGAACGC
Source organism: uncultured Clostridia bacterium (assembly GCA_946042585.1). Lineage (GTDB taxonomy): Bacteria > Bacillota > Clostridia > Christensenellales > Aristaeellaceae > SFMI01. Next base: position 5,762 of record CAMGDO010000022.1, on the reverse strand, counting down.
GGACGCAATACGGTGTGGCCGTTTGGCAGCGTGATGAGCTCGGGCTTGAACACCCGGTCAAACAGGGGAACGCGGTAGCCTTCTGCCGCTTTCTTTTTTTTCAGCATGTCATTCACCCGCCTGCGGCACGGCTGCGCCGTTGTAGATGGAGTCCAGCACTTCCTGCGTAACGTCTGTGGTGGGGCCGTCATACACGATTTCGCCTGCGCGGATGCCCACCACGCGGGAGGCATACTTGAGCGCCAGATCCACATGGTGAATATTGATGAGCACGGAGATGTTCATCTCCTCGTTGATGCGCCTGAAGTCGCTCATGACCTGATGCGCGGTGACGGGGTCCAGCGCGGCCACCGGCTCATCCGCCAGAATGATGGTGGGCGACTGGTTCAGCGTGCGCGCCAGCGCCACGCGCTGCTGCTGACCGCCGGAGAGCTGATCGCAGCGGGTGTAGGCCTTGTCCAGAATGCCCACCTTGTCCAGCGCTTCCAGCGCCTTGAGCTTCTGCTCTTTGGAGAACAGCCCCAGCAGCACACGGATAAAGCCCATATCCGGCACCATGGAGGTGAGCACATTCTTGATGGCGGTGGAACGGGTGACCAGATTGAAGGACTGGAAGATCATGCCGATCTTGCGGCGGAAGCGGCGCAGGGATTTGCCGTGCAGCGTCATTACGTCTGTTCCATCCACAATCAGCTGACCCTCGGTGATGTCGATCATGCGGTTGATGGTGCGAATCAGCGTGGATTTGCCCGCGCCGGACAAACCGATGATGGCAATAAACTCGCCCTGATCGATGGTAAGGTTGACGTTCTTCAGACCCTTTACACCATTCGGATATGTTTTGCTTACGTTCTTAAACTCTATCAAGATGACTACCCCTTCTGCGGCTGAGCCGTCTTTACTGCTTCGCTTTTTCTATCATACCATGATTAGGAAAATGCATCAAGCGCAAGTTTGAAAATGGTGTCATAAAATGAAGAAACAGACACAAAAAAAGCGGCTTCCGCAGGGGAAGCCGCCGGGTGTGAAATTACTTGACGACAGTCAGAGCGGTACGGGCAGCGTCGTAATCGGAGTCAACGGCGCGCACATAGCCTTCGTGGCTGTACACGGCGAAGATGGCCTTGCCTTCTTCGGTGCTGATGATGTTGATCAGCGCGGTCTGCAGAGCGTTGATGAACTCGGGGTTGTGGATTTCGGGCTTGGCAGCGGTCACGGCCACGGTGTCATTGTAGATACCGGCGGTCACGCCGATAACGTTCAGCTCGTTCCAGATGGTGTCGGTGCGGCCCATGCCGGTCTTGCCGGTCGCGTCGGCAGAGTTGGTGGCGGTGTTCCAGGCAGCCTCGTAGTCACGACGGCCGTCGGCGTAGCACACGATGATGTCAACCTGCTCGGCGGCAGCCTGCGCGAAAGCATCGGCGTAGCCCAGCTGCACAACGTTTTCAAGGTCGGACAGCTTCTTGCCGTCGTAGTTTTCCATCAGCCACATGGTGGGGTAGATGTAACCGGCGGAAGAAGAGGTGTTGCCGATCGCCCAGGTGGCCTTGTTCAGGTCTTCCCAGGTCAGGGCTTCGCCGGCATTGACCTTGGCGGCCAGAACCTTGCCGTACTCAGAGGGAGCGGCGTAGATCAGGGAGCGGTAGAAACCAACCTGGTTTTCGGACAGGCCCACGGTCTTGTTGGCGTCGCCGTTCCAGGTCTTGGGATCGGTGCTGTCATTGCTCAGACCGGCGCGGGTGGCGGTCAGGATGACGTCCACTTCGGGGCTGAAGAGGCAGTAGGTGCCGGCGGGCAGCCAGCCAACATCGATAGCGCCGGAGGACATGGCTTCGCCGCAGGCTTCATAGTTGGTGGAAACGGAGATTTCAACTTCGCCGATTTCGTAGCCCAGCTTGGCCATTTCAGCCTTTACCAGCTCGGGCAGGTTCTTGGTGCTGGTGATGATGACGTCGGCATCCTTGGAGGGGACGAACTGGAAGGTCAGCTTATCCATCTTGACGGAGTCGGCCATCGCGGTGCAGCCCATCAGCATGAGCGCAGCCAGAAGCAGGGCAAGGAACTTCTTCATGTTTCTTGTTCTCCTCTTTTGATGAGAATTTGCAGAATTTCTGCATATGGATATTATATATGAAAACGCGCAATCTTTCAACACAAAAGTTGCGAAACGCGCTGTACCGCGGCGATCGGGCGCAGGGAAATTTGTTACAAAATCAAGAACGGATTTGCATTTCGCGCTTGCAAAAGGATATGGGATGTGCTATACTTGGATATGCGGCTCATGGTTGCGCGCCATGAATCCGAAACAGCATGCGCAGAAGAGGTGAAAACAATGAAGGAAAGCATCCATCCGAAGTACGGCGAGGCGATCGTCCGCTGCGTATGCGGTGAGACGTTCACCACCGGTTCCACCAAGAAGGAACTGAAGGTTGAAATTTGCTCCAAGTGCCACCCGTTCTACACCGGCAAGCAGAAGCTGGTGGATACCGGCGGTCGTGTGGACAAGTTCAAGAAGCGCTACGGCGATCTGTTCAACAAGTAATCTCCGCAGCATGAGCAAGCGGCGTTTTGACATAAAACGCCGCTTGCTTTGTTTATCCGCATTTTTTCATTGCCCCCGCGCTGCAATCAGTGTATAATATAGGTATCGTGTGGGTTCGCCCCGGAAAGGAAATTACGACATTGAAGAAAGTGACGGATCATCAGCCGAAGAAAGTGGACATTGGCGGTCAGGCGGTGCTGGAGGGCGTGATGATGCGCTCCCCGCAGTATGTGGCGCTGGCTGTGCGCCGTCCCGACGGCAGCGTCGTGTGCAAGCGCGACCCCTATATTTCCCCCGCCAAGAAGCACAAATGGATGGGCTATCCCTTCATCCGCGGTGCGGTGAGCATGGTCACCATGCTGACCACCGGCATGAAGACGCTGGAGGAAAGCGCCAGGATGGGCGGCGCGGAGGAGGAAAAGCCGACCCGGTTTGAACTGTGGCTGGCGAAAAAGCTGGGCAAGGGCGTGGACAAGGTGGTCATGGGCGTAGCGGTGGTGCTGGCTGTGCTGCTCTCCGTGGGGCTGTTTGTGCTGCTGCCCAATATGGTCATCAAGCTGTTTCCTGCGTCCGCCACGGGCGGTATGCTGCTGCTCAAGAATCTGGTGACGGGTCTTGTGCGCACCGCGATTCTGCTGGGATATCTGTGGTTCTGCGGGCGGATTCCGGATATGAAGCGGGTCTTCCGCTATCATGGCGCGGAGCACAAGACGGTATACTGCCATGAGGCAGGGCAGGAATTGACCCCCGCCAACGCCCGTCCCTTCACCACGCTGCACCCCCGCTGCGGAACGAGCTTTCTGCTCATCACGTTCATTTTGTCCATTGTGTTCTATTCGATCTTTGACGTGCTGGTGCTGATGCTGACGGGCTTTGATCTGGGCAACAGCTACCTGCTGCGCGTGCTCACCCGTCTGCTGCTTTTGCCGGTTATCACGGGCATCAGCTATGAGGCGCTCAAAGGCCTGGCGCACAATGACGGCAAGGTGTGCCGCCTGCTGCGCAAGCCCGGCATGCAGCTGCAGCGCCTGACCACGGCAGAGCCGGATGACGGCATGCTGGAGGTGGCGATTGTGGCCATGAAGGCGGCGCTGGGTGAAATGCCCGAAGGCGAAACGACGGAAGAAGGCTATGTGATTGCGATCCCGGCCGAAAAGACATGCTGACGGCCGGAGAGGCGCTGCGCGCTGCGCGGGACACGCTGGCTGCTGCCGGCGTGCCCGATCCCGCAGTGGACGCGGCGCTTTTATTATCGCATGTGACGGGCGTGCCGCAGCTTGTGCTGCGCGCCGACGGCGCAAGGGCGCTGACGAAGGAAGAGGAGCGCGCGTTTGGCGCGCTTTTGCAGCGCCGCGCCGCGCGGGAGCCGCTGCAGTATATCGTGGGCGAAGTCGGGTTCATGTATGTGACGCTGCGCGTTTGCGGGGATGCGCTGATCCCGCGCGCGGACACGGAAATCCTCTGCGAGCAGGCGATGAACCGCATGCAGGGGCATGAGCGCGTGCTGGATCTGTGCACGGGCACGGGCGCGCTGGCGATTGCCATCAAGCACCGCTATCCCGACGCGCAGGTGATGGCGGGCGATATCAGCGATGCAGCGCTGGCGCTGGCGTGCGAAAACGCCCGCAGAAACGGCACGGCGGTGGAATTTCGCCAGGGGGATTTGTTGTCGCCCTTTTCCGGAGAGCAGTTTGATTTGATTGTGAGCAATCCGCCCTATGTGACGGGCGCGGAGATGGCGTCGCTGCAGCCTGAGGTGCGCAGGGAACCGGCGCTGGCGCTGTATGGCGGCGAGGACGGGCTTGATTTTTACCGCAGGATTGTGAAAGCCGCGCCGCAATGCCTCAGACCGGGCGGGTGGCTGCTGTTTGAGATTGGCAGCGCGCAGGCAGCGGCAGTGTCGTCGCTGATGGCAAAGGACTTTGCCGATATTCAGGTGTATCAGGATTATGAGCAGCTGGACCGGGTGGTGCTGGGAAGGCTGAAATAGAAAAGCAGGGTGTTTTCCAAACAAAAAGCGGCAGAGAGAAAACGATCTCTCTGCCGCTCATACTATCAACAAAGCGGGTACACATTTGCTGGGATGCAATGAAGGGGCGCAGCTCCTTCATTTTTTTATTCCGCAGAACTAGCTTTGCCGGTTCGGAGGGCGGCGATTTTATCGACGCCCTAAGCGGCAGAGAAAACGATCTCTCTGCCGCTGCTTGTTTATCGCTTTGTTCTTTATTCTCCGGTATCTTTTTGTCAAGGGATAACGCTTCGCAAGGCCCTTTCAGGCGGTGGGAGGCGCTTGCGCGCTGCCGTCAGACCGCGCCCTGCGCCATCATCGCATCCGCTACCTTCAGGAAGCCTGCGATGTTCGCGCCCAGCACATAGTTGTCCTCGGCGCCGTATTCCGCAGCGGCTGCATCCACCGCGTGGAAGATATTCTCCATAATGCCCACAAGCTTCTGATCCACTTCGTCAAACGACCAGCTCATGCGCAGACTGTTCTGGCTCATCTCCAGCGCGCTGGTGGCCACGCCGCCGGCATTGGCGGCCTTGCCGGGGGCAAACAGCACGCCCGCATCCTGCAGCGCCCTGGTGGCTTCCAGGGTGGTAGGCATGTTCGCGCCCTCCGCTACGGCGATGACGCCGTTGGCAATCAGCGCCTTTGCGCCGTCGATATCCAGCTCATTCTGCGTGGCGCAGGGCAGGGCGATGTCGCATTTTGTTGTCCAGATGCCGCGGCAGCCCTCGGTATACCGTGCGCCCTTCACGCGCGCGGCATATTCCCTGATGCGGCCGCGCTCGACCTCCTTGATCTGCTTGACAACGGCAAGATCCATGCCGTTCTCATCCACCACATAGCCATTGCTGTCGCTCATGGCGATCACCTTTGCGCCCAGCTCCATGGCCTTCTGCGCTGCGTAAATGGCCACATTGCCGCTGCCCGACACCACCACGGTCTTGCCGGCAAACGCGCTGCCGTGCTTTTTCAGCATCGCGCGGGTGAAATAACACAGACCAAAGCCCGTGGCTTCCTTGCGCGCAAGCGAGCCGCCATAGGTCAGGCCTTTGCCCGTCAGCACGCCCTCATACAGGCCGGTGATGCGCTTGTACTGCCCGTAGAGATAGCCGATTTCGCGCGCGCCCACGCCGATATCGCCCGCGGGCACATCCTCGTCCTTGCCGATGTATTTGTACAGCTCGGTCATGAAGCTCTGGCAGAAACGCATGA
>CAMGDO010000021.1 GCA_946042585.1 uncultured Clostridia bacterium | reverse complement strand
GTCACGCGCGCGCCGTTCAGTTCGCCCGTGTCATAGGGCTGCCCGCCCGAGGTGGGATAAAAAGCCGAGGCGTCCAGCGCCGCCCAGCCATCCTCGCGCACAGCGCACACCTGCGCGTCAAACTCCGTCAGGTACGCGTTATCATAATACAAGCGATTGGTTGTCATATGTTCCTCCGTCAGAAAAGACGCTCCGCCTGCGCGGCGGTCTGTATGCTTCCGATTCTTTACAGCAATACCACGCCGGCGTCCCGGCAGGCCCTGCGCGTCTCCTCATCCCAGAAGGAGGACTGCACCTCGCCGATGTGCGCCTTGCCCAGCAGCAGCATGCACAGCCGGCTTTGTCCGATGCCGCCGCCCATGGTGAAGGGCAGCTCGCCCGCCAGCAGACGGCGATGGAAGGGAAGCTCGCTGCGCTCCATGCAGCCGGCTATCTCCAGCTGGCGGCGCAAGGACGCAGGCGAAACGCGCACGCCCATGCTGGAAATCTCCAGCGCGCAGTCCAGCGTCTGATCATAGAACATGATGTCGCCGTTCAGCTCCCAGTCGTCATAGTCCGGCGCGCGTCCGTCGTGGCGCTCGCCCGAGCGGAGTCTGCCGCCGATCTGCAGAATACCCGCCGTGCCATGCTCCTTCACATAGGCATATTCGCGCTGCTTGGCGGAAAGCCCCGGATAGGCGTCCTCCAGTTCCTGCGTGGTCACAAAAGAGATTTCGCGCGAAAGCGTCACGGGCAGCTGCGGATACTTCCACTTGATAAAGTCCAGCGTGCAGCACACGGCGGTGACGATGCGCTGCATGGCATCCCGGAGGGTGTCCATCGTGCGCTCGCTCTCGTCAATCACCTTTTCCCAGTCCCACTGATCCACATAGATGGAATGAAGATTGTCCAGCTCCTCATCGCGGCGGATGGCGTTCATGTCGGTATACAGCCCCTCGCCCATGGGAAAGCCGTATTCCCTGAGCGCCAGCCGCTTCCATTTGGCCAGGGAATGCACCACCTGCGCGCTGTCGCCCGTTTCGCGCACGGTGAAGCTCACCGGGCGCTCCACGCCGTTCAAATCGTCGTTCAGGCCGCTTTTGCCCTCCACAAACAGGGGTGCGGACACACGCTTGAGATTGAGCGCGCTGCACAGAAAGCCCTCGAAGGTCTTTTTGATCAGCGCAATGGCCTCCTGCGTTTCATACAGCGAAAGCGGGGATGCATACCCCCGCGGAATCATCACATGGCTCATACAGCCTACCATCCTTTGCCTTTGATTTTTATCAGCATACCCTGCCGCGCGGTCAATGTCAAGAGCAGGCGCTGTGCTTTTCATGTTCTACCTATACTATTGGAACCCCCGTTATTAGGAATCCCGCAGCCACTCCCCGCCTCATCGGGGCGCTCTCGTTTTGAGATGGAAAATCTGCCCGGGGGCTTGTCATTTCCCCCCTGCGTGATGTACAATGTGCAATAATGCTTTCATTCCAAAGAACGAAGGGGGTTTCGATATGACCATCAGCCCGACCATCCGTTATGCGGGGGTCAACGACCACGCCATCGACCTGTTTGAGGGACAGTATCCGGTTCCGCACGGCATGGCATACAATTCCTATGTGATTCTGGATGACAAAACCGCCGTCATGGACACGGTGGATGCGCGCTTTACCCACCAGTGGCTGGATAACGTGCAGCGCATTCTGGACGGCCGCACCCCCGATTACCTGATTGTGCAGCACATGGAGCCCGACCACTCCGCCAACATTGACGCCTTCATGAAGCTGTATCCCCAGGCCACCATTGTATCCTCCGCCAAAGCCTTTGCCATGATGCTCAACTACTTTGGCGCCGACTATGCCGACCGCCGCGTGGTCATTAAGGATGGCGACACCCTCACCCTGGGCAGCCACACCCTGACCTTTTTGAGCGCGCCCATGGTGCACTGGCCTGAGGTCATGGCGACCTATGACGCCCTGGACAGGGTGCTGTTTTCCGCCGATGCCTTTGGCAAATTTGGCGCGCTGGATGCAGACGAGCCCTGGGAGGACGAAGCCCGACGCTATTATTTCGGCATCGTTGGCAAATACGGCGCGCAGGTTCAGGCTCTTTTGAAGAAGACCGCAGGGCTTGACATCGTCACCATCTGCCCCCTGCACGGCCCCGTGCTGACAGGCGATTTGTCCCGCTATATGGCGCTGTATCAGACCTGGTCGTCCTACAGCGTGGAAACCGACGGCATCATGATTGCCTATACTTCCGTATACGGCCACACCCGGCAGGCGGTGGAGCTATTGTCGGAAAAGCTGAAAGCCCGCGGCTGCCCGAAGGTGGTCGTGCATGATCTGGCCCGGTGCGACATGTCCGCCGCCGTGGCCGACGCCTTCCGCTATGGCCGTCTGGTGCTGGCCACCACCACCTACAATGCGGATGTGTTTCCCTTTATGCGCACCTTTATCGAGCATCTCACCGAGCGCGGCTTCCAGAACCGCACTGTGGCGCTGATGGAAAACGGCAGCTGGGCGCCTCTGGCTGCCAAGGTGATGAGCAAGCTCCTGGAAGACTCAAAGAACCTGCACTTTGCCGAGCCCGTGGTGCGCCTGAAATCCGCCCTGGCCGAGGACAGCCGCTCCCAGATTGACGCGCTGGCCGACGAAATGTGCAAGGACTATCTCGCCCAGCACAATGAAACCGCCGACAAAAACGACCTGACTGCCCTGTTCAGGATCGGCTATGGCCTGTATGTGGTCACCTCAAACGATGGCAAGCGTGACAACGGCCTGATCGTCAACACCGTGACCCAGGTCACCAACACCCCCAACCGCATCGCCGTGACCATCAACAAGCAGAATTACTCCCATCATGTGATCCGCCAGAGCGGCGAGATGAACATCAACTGTCTGTCCGTGGACGCACCCTTCAGCGTTTTCCAGCGCTTTGGTTTCCAGAGCGGCCGCAGCGTGGACAAGTTTGCGGGAGAAACGGTGCTGCGCTCCGATAACGGCCTGGTGTTCCTCGGCCGCTACATCAACGCCATGATGTCCCTGAAGGTAGAGCAGTATGTGGATCTGGATACCCATGGCATGTTTATCTGCACCGTGACTGAAGCCCGGGTGCTGTCCAATCTGGATACCATGACCTACACCTACTACCAGCAGAACGTGAAGCCCAAGCCCCAGCCCCAGGGCCGCAAGGGGTTTGTATGCAAGATCTGCGGCTATATCTATGAGGGTGACACCCTGCCGGATGACTTTATCTGCCCCCTGTGCAAGCATGGCGCAGCGGATTTCGAGCCGGTCGGATAAGTCCGGCCTGCGGGCTGAACGGTATCCATTCCCTGCGCAAGGCGATATTTCCTCCGTTATGCATATCGGATTTATTCTTTCAAACCCCACGTTTTCCGTGGGGTTTTTGCATTCAAAAAGGGAAAGGGCGTATGCCCTTTCCCTGTGTTCTCCGTCCATGCCGGACAGCAGCGCTTAACGATAGCGCGGCAGCCAGCCTTCATGCGCTTCGATCAGATCATCGCACAGCGAAACGATGTCGTCAATGGACAATTCGCTCTGCAGATGCGGATCCATCAGCGCCGCCTGATAAATATAATCCTTCTTCAGCGTTCTGGCCGCCTCGATGGTGAGCAGCTGCACGTTGATATTGGTGCGGTTCATGGCGGCGCACTGCTCGGGCAGATCACCCACAAAGGTGGGCGTCACGCCGTTTTTGTCCACCACGCAGGGCACCTCAACGCAGGCATTGCGGGGCAGGTTGGTAATCAGCCCGGTGTTGATGACGTTGCCGCCGATCATATAGGGTTGATTGGTCTCCATGGCCTCCATAATGCGGCTGGCATATTCCTTAGAGCGCTCATGCGTGAGCGTGGGATTGAGCGTGAGCTCCTCGCGCTGCTTGGCCCACTTTTCGATGTGCTTGATGCAGCGGCGCGGATATTCATCCAGCGGGATGTTGAAGCGCTCAATCAATTCGGGGTACTTGTCCTTGATGAAATAGGGCATGTACTCGGCGTTGTGCTCGCTGGATTCCGTCACATAATAGCCAAAGCGCTTCATGATTTCATAGCGCACCATGTCGTCGTGCTTCTCGGTGCGCTCGAGCGCGCGGCGCTTGATCTCGGGATACAGATCAACGCCGTTTTTATCCCGAACCTCCAGCAGCCAGGCCTGATGGTTGATGCCGGCAATCTTCCATTGCACCGTTTCGTCATATTCCATGCCCAGCCCGGCCAGCAGCCGGGGCACGCACACCTGCACGCTGTGGCACAGACCCACGGTTTTCACGCCGGTGTAGCGCTGCATATAGCCCGCCAGCATGGCCATGGGATTGGTATAATTGAGGAACCACGCGTTGGGACATACCGCCTGCATATCATCGGCAAAGTCCTGCAGCACGGGGATGGTGCGCAGCGCGCGGAAAATGCCGCCGATGCCCAGGGTATCGGCAATGGTCTGGCGCAGGCCGTATTTCTTGGGCACCTCAAAGTCCGTCACCGTGCAGGGCTCATACAGTCCCACCTGAATGGCGTCCACCACATAGTTGGCGCCGCGCAGCGCATCCCGGCGGTTTTCCACACCGCAGTATTTTTCCAGCTTCGCGCTGCTGCCCACATTGTTCTTGATCGCCGACAGCATGCGGTAGGAATCCTCCAGCCGCACCGGATCAATGTCATAAAGCGCAATCACGCTGTCCTGCAGCGCGGGGGTCAGCATGCTGTCTCCCAGCACATTCTTGGCAAATACGGATGAGCCGGCGCCCATGAATGTAATCTTCGGCATTATAATCTCCTCCATAATAAGTGGAATGCGGTGTCGTCCCCTTAAGTATAGTAAAACCGCCATGGAAAAGCAATCATTCCATGTTGCATAGAGTATTTCATATGTTGCATCTTTGCGGCGGAAATTCCCGGCTGCGCGTCCCAATGCGAAAAGGCCTGCATCTGTGCGCAGCCGCCGGGCGGCTGTTTCTTTGCCGCAGAATATTATAACGTTAAACCCTTCGGAAAAACGGTATTTTCCCGAATCGGTAAAAATAAGATAAAAAAAGAACATTGCATCTTGCAATTCCTGCACAGAAGGTGTATCATAAAAACGGATAATTATTCGTATGGGGCATTTTTCCCGTCTCGTATATTCATTTTCATGTGAAAAATTGAAACGTTTCGTTTTCCATTGTTCCCCGTACGGCTCATCACAAGGCATCTCCATTTCATGAAAGGAGCTTTCCACATGTCGCAGGCACCCCTTGTTCAGCCGGTCTATAAACGGCCCCCGCTGATCGCCCGAACCATCCGGGCCATCCGGCGCTACTGGCCGCTGTATCTGATGATTGTTCCCGGGCTGATTTTCTTTCTGGTCTATAAATACGCGCCCTTCTACGGTCTGCAGATTGCTTTCAAGAAGTTCTCCGTGCGCAAGGGCATCGCGGAAAGCCCCTGGTATAACCCATGGTATTACTGGTTTGCCCGCTTCTGGAAATCCTCCACCTCCTGGCAGATCGTTTCCAACACGCTGATTCTGTCGCTGAGCAAGCTGCTGGTGGGTATGGTGCCGCCGCTTCTGTTTGCGCTGGCCATCAACGAGTGCGCCTTCAAGCGCTATGCCCGCGTCATTCAGACCGTGTCATACCTGCCGCACTTCCTGAGCTGGATCATCGTATTCGGCATCGCCACCACCATGCTCAACGAAGGCTCGGGCGTGATCAACCGCATGATCAAATCCTTCGGAGGCACGCCCATTCCCTTCCTCACCAGCAACAAATACGCCCGCGGCGTGCTGGTGGGCACAGATCTGTGGCACTCCATCGGCTGGTCCTCCATCGTATATCTGGCCGCCATCATGGGTATTGACACCAGCATGTACGAGGCTGCCACCATCGACGGCTGCGGCCGCTTCCGTCAGATCTGGTATATCACACTGCCCAATCTCGGCCGCATTTTCGTGGTGCTGCTCATCACCAAGGTCGGCAACATCCTCGACGGCGGCTTCAATCAGGTGTATGTCTTCATGAACGACCGCATCCGCCCCACGACGGAAATCATCGATACCTGGGTGTATACGCAGGGTATCGGCAAGATGCAGTATGAACTGGCCACCGCCGTCGGTCTGATGAAGTCCGTAATCAGCGCCATCATGGTGCTTGGCACCAATGCCCTGGCGAGAAAGTGGGATAGTGCGCTATGGTAAGATCGAGAAACGATACAATTTTCGAGTGGATCTGCACGATTTTTATCGGCCTGATCGGTCTGATCTGTCTGGTTCCCATCCTGTATGTCGTTTCCTACTCGCTGACCCCCATGTCCGAAATGCTCAAGAATGGCGGCTTCGTGCTGATTCCCAAGCAGATCACCATGGCGGCATACAAAGAGGTTGTGCGTGATCCCAACATGATCAATGCCCTGAAGGTGAACGTATTTGTCACCGTCGTAGGCACCCTTTGCAATCTGGTTGTCACCATGATGCTGGCATATCCCCTCAGCCGCAGCGATCTGCCCGGCCGCAGCGGGTTCATCCGGATCATCGTTTTCACTATGATTCTCTCCGCCGGCACCATCCCCACCTTCCTGGTGGTCAAGGCAACGGGTCTTGTCGACTCGCTGTGGTCACTGATTATCCCCAGCCTTGTGACCGTGTACAACTTTATCGTCATGAAGGCGTTCTTTGAGGGGCTGCCCACCGACCTGTTTGAATCGGCGCGAATAGACGGCGCAGGCGAATTCCGCATTCTGTTCCAGATTGTGTTTCCCCTGTCGCTGCCCATCATCACCACCGTCGGTCTGTATTATGCCGTCGCCCACTGGAATACCTACACCGCGGCCATCTATTACATCCAGTCCACCGAAAAGATGCCTCTGCAGGTCATTCTGCGCCGCATGATCAACCAGGCCTCCTCCAACGAAGTCAGCGCCGATGACGTTATCCCGCCCGAAACGCTGCGCATGGCAGCCGTATGCTTCGCCACAGCGCCCGTCGTCATCATCTATCCCTTCATTCAGAAATACTTTGTGAAGGGCACGCTGGCAGGTGCCGTCAAGGGATAAGCGCATACCTGCATATCCCCCATTATCCGTTCATAATATGCCATGTGTGCATATTATAAATATACTATCAGAAAAGGAGATCGTCCCATGAAGAAGCTTGTATCCCTGCTCCTCGCCGTTATGATGGTGCTGGCTCTTGTGCCTGCGATGGCTGCCGATAAGCCCATCGAAATCACCATCACCGTCAAGACTCTGGGCAACGGCTGGCCGGCCACCCTGGAGGATGACTTCATTTACCAGAAGATTCTGGAAAAAACCGGTGTCGCGTGGAAAATCGTCCTGGTGGATGACTATTTCACCGCGCTGAACCAGCGCATCATCGGCAACAACATCCCCGACCTCATGTACATTGAGTCCGAATATCAGCAGCAGTATGCCCTTGACGACGTCATTCTCAATCTCGATCCCTATCTGGACAACGAGCTGGCGGGCGTCATGGAATTCCTGGGCGATACCAATCTGATCCCCTACCAGGTGAACGGCTCCCTCTACAGCCTGCCCCGCCTGTATATCACCGGCACCGGCGAAGGCACCAAGAGCCAGTGGGCTCTGAACGTTCGCAAGGACTGGCTGGACAAGCTGCATCTGGATGCTCCCACCAACATTCAGGAGCTCTATGACGTGGCGAAGGCCTTCGTCGAGCAGGATCCCGACGGCAACAACCTCAATGACACCATCGGCCTGACCGGCGGCAGCGGCATCCGCGGCTTCCACATCATCGGCATGTGCTTTGACACCGCGTTTGGCAACTATATCATTGAGCGCGACGGCAAGATCACCAACAGCCTCCTGCAGCCCGGTATGAAGCAGGCACTGGAATGGGCCAAGAAGTTCGTCGATGACGGCCTTATGGATCCCGACATCATGACCACCACCGGCACCAACAAAGCCATTGCCGGTCAGGTTGGCCTGCATATGATCACCTGGCCCGGCATGTACAAGCAGTACGCGCTGGACAACATCGCGGCCGTCAATCCCGATGCCTACTGGATTCCCACCGGCCCCCTGCACAATGAAATGGGCGGCGAAGATGTGATGTTCCCCTACAACAACGTGGGCGGCGGCGACAGCATTGCCCTGAGCGCTGACCTGGATGACAAGGGAAACGAAGAGAAGCTGGCTGCCGTCTTCAAGGTGCTCAACTATCTGACCACCGATGAGGGCTCCTACCTGGTGATGTTCGGCATTGAGGGCGAGCACTGGAATATGGTGGACGGCAAGCCCGTAATGACCGAGCGCGCTGCCGAGGCCAACTACATCTCCACCTATCAGGTCTTCTCCCGCATCGAGATGCCCTATCTGCAGGCGAAGTTCCCCGAGGCCGAGCGGGCCTTCTCCCACTCCATGAGCGTGAACATGTTTGAATACTACAACGCGCTCGTGCACGAACCCGAAGACATGTATCTGGCTGACATGGAATCCTATGTGACCACCCAGCTGGCGGCCTTCATCTATGGCGATCGTCCGATCGACGAGTATGACGCCTTCCTGCAGGAGCTGCGTGACAACTACATGTTCGATGAGTACATGGCTTCTGCCACCGAACCGCTAAATTCCTACGGCATTGGCAAATAATTTCCCCCTCGCACGGCGCCCCGGCAAGCCGGGGCGCCTTCTGTATCAGAAACAGCCGCGGCAGCTTTCTCTGCCGCGGCTGTTCTTGGATTTGAGCCTGCTGTGTGATACGAATGGAAGCAGAAATGCTTTGTTCTGCCCAGGCAAAAAACAATCATCACTTTCCTGAGCGATATTCCCGATCCTGCCGGTGATCTGATTCTGAGCATGGAAAAGAACATCCTCGGCCTGTGACTGCTTCTGTCTGTCGGACAGGCATAGAAACGCCCCCGGAAAAACGAAGAATCTGTTTTTCCGGAGGGCAGATTTATTTTGGGATATTCCTTTCAGTCCAGGCACTGTCTCTTATACACATCTCCG
>CAMGDO010000020.1 GCA_946042585.1 uncultured Clostridia bacterium | reverse complement strand
GGCTCGGAGATGTGTATAAGAGACAGGGCTCAGCTTCAGATCACGCGGATAGCACCCTGCCTGCGCGCACAGCCGCAGCTGTCCCGTGCGCGGGCACAGAAGGCTTACGCTGTCCGCCTCGGCGCTGAGCGCATACAGCGCGCCGGGTAGCGCGCACATGCGGCTGACGCCCGGCGGCAGGGGAAAGCGGCCAAGCTCGCGCCCGGTATCGGCGGCAAACACCGTTGCCTGCTGCGTCTGCGCGCACACCACGGTATTGCCGCATGCGCACAGGGCAGACGGTTCCCGGCACAGCGTCCGCCCCTCCCGCAGCAGACCCTCGCCTTCGTCCGCAATCCACAATGCCATGGCGCGCACCCCCTTACTGTCAGCAGTATGCGCGCATCGCCCGTGTGTGCGGGCAAAATATGAAAGGGCAAATCGCCTTTTTCTGACGAATGCATGTTATTCCAGATACTTTTTGATTTTGTCGCCCAATGCATACAGGCGGTTGACGGCTTCAACGCAGTCCGCCACAAAGGGGAATGCGTCATGACGCGGCGGGACGCTACAGCTGCGGCGCTCCTCCAAAAGCTCGCTATAGCGCGTCTGCGCGCAGCTTACGGCCGTGTCCCACGAAATATACAGCTCCTGCGCTGCGCGCTCGCCCATCTCATGCACTTCGTCCAGATGGCTGAGCGCCCACAGCACCTGCTGGCACAGGCTTTGCGCGTCTTCCTCCATCAACAGGGCGTTGCGCCCGTCCGTCACGCGCTCGGCTGCGCAGCTGCCGCGCACCAGCAGCGCCGGCAGGCTGCAGGCTGCCGCCTCGCGCACCACAATGCCGTTGGTATCAAAGGTGGATGGAAACAAAAACAGATCCGCGCGGCTGTAATAGGCGCGCAGAAGCTCTCGGTTTTGCACCGCGCCCACAAACACGCAATCCTCCGCAAGACCGCAGTCCTGCGCAAGGCGCTGAATCTGCTCCTTATCCGAGCCATCGCCCACAAACAGCATGCGGAAGCGCGCACCCTGCCGTTTGGCCGCGGACAGCCCCTCTATGATCAGCCGGATGCCCTTATACCAGCGCATGCGCCCGGTAAACAGCAGCACAGGCGTATCCTCTGTCAGGCCGTGCTGCGCGCTGATGCGCTCTGTCAGCGCAGGCTCCGCGCGCCCGCGGGCAAAGTCCACGCCGTTTTCCATCACGCGGTAATTGCCGGTGAATCCCAGCGAGCGCAGATTCTCCGCCGCGCCCTCGCTCACCGTCCACACCTCGTCGCATGCCTGCACATTGCGCACCAGCGCGGTGATGAGACGATTCTGCAAAAATTCTCCCTTCAGCGCCGTGCGGATATCTATATCAAACTTGGTATGATAGGTGAATACCACCGGCACATGGAGGCTTTCCCGCACGGTGCGGGCCAGCATAGTGGAGGCCACCGGGCAATGCGAATGAATGATATCCGGTGAAAAGTCGCACAGCGTCTGAACCGCGCGCGCGCTGAAGGGATATCCCGCGCGATAGCCCACCAGCTTTGTGGTATTCAGGCTGGCATAGCGGATGACAGGATAGGGATAATCATCCGTAACGCCGGGATAATCAGGCGTTGCCACCGTGACATCACAGCCGTTTTTCTGCAGGATGGACGCATAGTTTGTCACCACATTCACCACGCCGTCAATGAGCGGCGGAAAGGAATCATTCAGCAACGCAACGCGCATGTCGTTCACCTCCATACTGATACAATCATTATACAGCATTTTTCGGTATTTTGCATTAGAAATGCAAACAAAACCCTCACACATTGGCTCAAAGTGTGATAGAATGGTATCCATCAGAAAAACAGGAGGTGATCGTATGGCTGCCGATATCAGAGAGCTGATTGAAAAGGCTGTTGACGCGCTGAAAAAGAACCCCGATCTGGTGAAGAGCTTTCAGAGCGACCCGGTCAAAGCGATTGAAAAGCTGCTGGGCGTGGACCTGCCCGACGAAGCCATTCAGGCTGTGATCAAGGGCGTGAAGGCGAAGCTCGACGCGGACAAGGTGGGCGACGCGCTGGGCAAACTGTCCGGGCTGTTTGGAAAATAAAAAACACCCTGCGCCAAAGCGCTCAAAGAAGTCTGCAAGCAAAAAAACCGGCTCTTCTGCCGGTTTTTTGCGTTTTTGGTGCCGAAGACGGGACTCGAACCCGTACGCTCAGAAAGCGGGGGATTTTAAGTCCCCGGTGTCTGCCATTCCACCACTTCGGCTTGGGTTTTATCATTATAGCATAGTTTCCTGGGAATAACAATTGCGCGCAGAAAGCCCGCCGGAAAAAATTTCCGGCGAGCAGGGGCGTTTACCCGGCAATGATAAATGCACCGTTTTGCGCGTCAATGGCGATGCGGCCGTCTTTCACCGTGCCTGCCACCATGGCGCGGGCGCACAGCGTTTCGATTTTGCTCTGAATCAGCCGCTTCATGGGGCGTGCGCCGTATATGGGATCGTAGCCCTGCTCCAGCAGCAGCGCCATCGCGCCGTCGGTCAGCGTAAGCTCCACCTGCCGCTCATGCAGCCGTTCGCGCAGTTTGGTCAGCAGCAGCTCCACAATCTGCGATACCTGATCGCGGCTGAGCGGCGTGAACATTACCGTGTCGTCGATTCTGTTGAGAAATTCCGGCTTGAACGCGCGGCGCAAAAGCGCCTGCACGCGCGTGCGCGTCTCTTCGCTGAGGGCGCCGTTTGCGTCAATGCCTTCCAGAATCTCCTCGCTGCCCAGATTGCTGGTCATGATGAGAATGGTGTTTTTGAAGTCCACCGTGCGCCCCTGGCTGTCCGTCACGCGGCCGTCGTCGAGGATTTGCAGCAGAATGTTGAACACATCCGGATGCGCCTTCTCCATTTCGTCAAAGAGTACCACCGCATAGGGCTTGCGGCGCACGGCTTCGGTCAATTGGCCGCCTTCATCATAGCCCACATATCCGGGAGGTGCGCCAATCAGACGGCTGACGGAGAATTTCTCCATGTACTCTGTCATATCGATGCGCACAAGGCTGCGTTCGTCGTCAAAGAGCGCTTCAGCCAGCGCCTTGGCCAGCTCGGTCTTGCCGACGCCTGTGGGGCCCAGGAACAGGAAGGAGCCAATCGGCCGGTTTTCATCGGCGATGCCTGCGCGTGAACGCAGAATGGCTTCGCTGACTGCCGTTACCGCCTCATCCTGTCCGATGACGCGCTGATGCAGCACCTCGGGCATGCGCAGCAGCTTTTCGCGTTCGCCCTCCATCAATTTGCTCACGGGCACGCCCGTCCAGCGCGATACGATGCGGGCAATTTCTTCTTCTGTCACCTTGTCGCGCAGAAGCGTGCGCGTTTCGGGCTCCCTGGCTTCCAGCTCCCTGAGCTGCTGCTGCAGCTTGGGCAATTCGCCGTATTTCAGCTGCGCGGCGCGGTTCAGGTCATATTCGCGCTCGGCGCGCTCAATGTCGCCGTTTATGCGCTCAATGTCCTCGCGGAGCTTTTGCACCCTGCCGATGGATTCCTTTTCGTTTTCCCACTTGCTTTTCATTTCGGCATAGTGGGAGCGCATCTCCGCCAGTTCCTTTTGCAGCTGCTCAAGCCGCGCTTTGCTCAGCTCGTCCGTTTCCTTTTTCAGCGCTGCCTCTTCGATTTCATGCTGCATGATCTGCCGGCTCACTTCGTCCATCTCCTGGGGCATCGAGTCCATCTCCGTGCGGATCATCGCGCAGGCCTCGTCCACCAGGTCAATGGCCTTGTCGGGCAGAAAACGGTCGGAGATATAGCGGCTGGACAGGGTGGCGGCGGCAATCAGCGCCGCGTCCTGAATCTTGACGCCGTGGAATACCTCATAGCGCTCCTTCAGGCCGCGCAGAATGGAGATGGTGTCCTCCACCGTGGGCTCCTCCACCTGTACGGGCTGGAAGCGGCGCTCCAGCGCGGCGTCCTTTTCCACATATTTGCGGTATTCATCCAGGGTGGTGGCGCCGATGCAGTGCAGCTCGCCGCGCGCCAGCATGGGCTTGAGCAGGTTGCCCGCATCCATGCTGCCCTCGGTCTTGCCTGCGCCTACAATCAGGTGCAGTTCGTCAATGAACAGAATGATCCGGCCTTCGCTCTTTTTGATTTCATTGAGCACGGCCTTGAGGCGCTCCTCAAATTCGCCGCGGAATTTGGCGCCGGCAATCAGCGCGCCCATATCCAGCGAAAAGATGGTGCGTTCGCGCAGGGAATCGGGTACATCGCCGCGCACAATGCGCTGCGCCAGCCCCTCGGCAATGGCGGTTTTGCCCACGCCCGGCTCACCGATGAGCACGGGGTTATTCTTGCTCTTGCGGGAAAGAATGCGCACCACGTCGCGGATTTCCCGGTCGCGCCCGATGACAGGATCGAGCTTGTGCTCACGCGCCATCTGCGTCAGATCGCTGCCGTACTTTTTCAGCGCGTCGTAGGTATCCTCGGGCGAATCGCTGGTGACCCGGGCAGCCCCGCGCACGGTGCTGAGCGCCTTGAGAAACGCGTTCTTTTCGATCTGGAAGCGCTGGAAAATGCCCTTCAGCGCGCGGTCGGGCGCGGAAATCAGCCCCAGCATCAGATGCTCCACCGAGATATACTCATCGCGCATCCCTTCGGCTTCCTGCATGGCCTGCCGCATGGCCTTGTCCAGCTCCGCGGTCACATACACCTTGCCCTGCTCCCGTGCGCCGCCGCTGACCCGCGGCTGCTTTTCCACTTCGGACAGCGCTGCGGCGTGCACATCCGCCGCCTTCACATTCATGCCGGTCAGCAGCTGCGGAATCAGGCCGTCGCTCTCCTCACACAGAGCGGCAAGCAGATGGCTCTGGCCGATCTCCTGATTGCCGTATTCACTGGCCAGCGCCTGCGCGCGCTGGATGGCGGCAATGCTTTTCTGCGTATATTTTGGTTCATTCATCTATCGAATCCCTCCTGCGAAGGCTGGTTTGACTTTCTTTGACCTTCATGGGTATTATAGCACGTTTTTATGGGCTGTCAAGGGCTGCGAGCAATTTTTTCTTGCAATCGAAAAAGGGTTGTGATATGATGCAATTCATTCCATAATTCCTGCAAGGGAGAGGCTTTCTTACGATGAAAAAACAGAAAATGAACGCTTACACGCTGGCGTTTGTCGGCGTCATGGCAGCCATCATCTATGTTGTCACGCTGTTCCGTTTCCCTTTCATGGGCTCCAAGGTGCATTTTGCCAACGCCATGTGCCTGCTGGGCGGCATGTTCTTTGGCCCGCTGTATGGCGGTCTGGCTGCTGGTCTGGGCTCGGCGCTGTATGACGCCTTTAATGGCTACGACGTCGTCAATGTCATCATTACCTTTGTCAGCAAATTTGCCATGGCGTATGTATGCGGCAAGATTCTCTGGCAGAAGGGCGAGCGGCAGGAGGGAATCCTGCGCGTGGTGATTGCCGCTGTCGTGGGCGCGCTCACCTATGTGGCGCTCTATATGCTTAAGACCTTCGTTTATCAGGCGTTTGTGTATTCCTTCCCCATGCAGACGGTGTGGGCGACGATGCTGAGCAAGTTTGTGCCCTCCATCATCAACGCCGTGTTTGCCATGATTGCCGCGCCCATTCTGTTCAAGGCCATGATGCCGGCGCTGCGCAAGCCGCTCAGAAATATCAGCTGATACAAAAAAATCGCCCGGGAGAGAATGCTTTGGGCTGTTCTCTCCCGGGCTTGTTTTTATATGCTGACATGCGGGGCGCCGGATGGACTGTGCGAATGCTGCAGCTGCAATTCGAAGCTGAGCTCATCCACAATGGTCTGCACATGCTGCCTTGTCTGAATCAGCTGATCCTGATGCAGCGACGCGTATTCGGAGCACAGGACATTGACCAGAGAGATGGCGGCAGTGATGGAGTTATAGAACAGAAGATCCGATGTATCGCAGCAGAGCGTGTGGGTAGCATTGGAGGCCACCACGCATTCGGCATCGCTGACCAGCGCGAGCGTTTTGATGCCTTTCTTCTGCAGCAGGGAGGAAACGGCCTGCATCTTCTGCGAGTGAACGGGGAAGGACACCAGAATGAACAGCGTGTCCTGCGTGCTCTGGCTCATGCACAGGGTGGTGTGATGCGCATCGTCAAAGGTGAGCGGCGCCACATCCAGACCCAGATATCGCATGCGGATCACCATAAAGTTGACCACAGGCAGGGAAATGTCGTTGCCGATGATATTGATTTTTCCGGCATGCTCGATCATTTCCACCGCTGTGGCGAGCTGCTCCTTGGTCAGGGCGGAGAAGGTGCGATCCAGCAGCTGCTTTTCGTTATCGATGCACACCTTCACATGATTGCTCTGGCTGCTCAGCGCTGTCAGAGCGCGGGCCAGCTTGTCATTGGGGGTGGCTCTTGTGCGCATCAGGTTTTGCAGCTCGTGCTTGAAGTCAAGGAAGCTTTTCAGGCCGATCCTGTGGGTGAAGTTGATGATCGTCACTTCCGAGGCGTTCACCTTTTCGGAGAAGGCTTTCAGGGACAGGAAGCAGGCGTCTTCTGCATGGTCCAGAACATAGGTGGCAATCCGCTTCTGCACCCGGCTGAGCGAGTCGTACTCAGACTTGATGGCGTTGATGATATCCATGATAGTTTCCTCTCAGCTTCACTTAACTGGGAAGATGACCGCACCAAAAGAGTCCAGGCCTTGCCAGGGCTGGTTTTTTTCGTCATCTGATTCCGGTACCCATATTATATCAGATTTTGGCGTCGGCGTAAATATGAACCAGCTCAATCAGAATATTTGAGATGGCGCCCAGCGCAAACACCGGGACATACTCAAAGCGGCCATGACAGTTGTGGCTGCCGGTGCAGATGTTGGGGCAGGGCAGCCCCATGAAGGACAGCCGTGTGCCGTCCGTGCCGCCGCGGATGGGGAAAATCTCCGGCGTGACGCCCACATTGCGCATGGCCTGCATGGCGTTTTCCACCAGATGAAAATGCGGTAGAATCATTTCTTCCATATTGCGGGCGGTCTGCTTCATCTCCAGCTTCACCGTGCCCGCGCCGTATTTCCCATTCAGATAGCTGCAGACGGCTTCCATTCTGTCCATCTTCTGCTGGAATTTCGCGCTGTCAAAATCGGTGATGCGGTATTCCATATGGGCGGCTTCCACATTGCCGCGCATCTCATTCAGATGATAGAATCCCTCATAACCTGCGGTGTGGGCGGGCGTTTCCGCCGGGGGCAGCATGTTTTGCAGCTCCACAGCCACCAGCGCCGCGCTGATCATCTTGCCCTTGGCGCGGCCGGGGTGGATGCTCACGCCCGTAATGTCGATATGCGCAGTGGCGGAGTTGAAATTCTGATAGCTCAGTTTGCCCAGGTCCGCGCCGTCCACGGTGTAGGCAAACTGCGCGCCAAAGCCGGGCACGTCAAACAGGGTGGGGATTTTGCCGATTTCCTCGTCGGGGGTAAAGGCAATCTTCACCGTGCCGTGCTTTTCCTCGGGATGCTCGGTATAGTACTGCACCATGGTCATGATTTCGGCAATGCCGGATTTGTCATCGCTGCCCAGCAGGGTGGAGCCGTCGGTGACAATCAGCGTTTTGCCGATATACTTGTCCAGTTCGGGGTTGGTTTCTCTCTTGAGCGTGTAGCCGTTGCCCAGCTCGATATCGCCGCCCTGATAATCCACAAGGCGGGGCTTGACATCCTTGCCGGAGATGGCGGGAGAGGTGTCCAGATGCGAGATGAAGCCAATGACGGGCGCGTCGGGGCAGTTGCCCGGCAGTGTGGCGTACACATAGCAGTTTTCATTCACGCTGGCGTCCAGCCCCATGGCGCGCAGCTCTTCCACCAGCATATTGGCCAGCACAAACTGCCCGGGCGTGCTGGGGATCTGTTCTTTCCCCGACTGGGATTCCGTGTGGATGCTCACATAGCGAAGGAAACGGTCAAGCGTATTCTCCATGATCACAACAGCCTCCATAAATTAGTGTAAACAGTTAAGTTTCTGAACGCATCAGATGCACGCAAAAAAATGAACAGCTGCATAATAGCACAAGGCGCCGTTTTCTTCAAGAGAAAAAGCAAAAAAGAGCAGAAGCGGGGAGAATCGCCCGTAAATTTCCTATGAACTTCCATTTTTCCAAATCCGGTGACAAACGGATGAAAACGCATAAATATTGACAGGGGCTGAACTATATGCAGGAAATGCCTATTGCATTTCTAATGTATTTTCGTGCAGATGATATTGACGAGCTAAAGTAATTACATTAAAATCAAGAACATTCCGGTACCACATTATCCATTGAGCGTGTTCCGGAATGAATAGGGGACAGATTTGTCCTGAAGAAAAGGAGAAATACCACCATGATGAAGAAGCTGGTATCCGTGCTGCTCGCAGTCCTGATGCTTCTGAGCTGCACCGCTTCCTTGGCCGAAGGTAAGGTCCTGCATTTTGCGACTTCGACCGAGCCCAACTCCCTGGATCCTCAGCTGGGCAATGGCGTGTGGATCACCAATGTGACCGGCGCGATCTTTGAGGGTCTGCTGCGCCGCTACAATCATGAAATCATTCCCGGCATCGCGGAAACCTATGAGCTGGAGAACGATGGTGTCACCTACACCTTCCACCTGCGTGAGGCTTATTGGACTGACGGCGTGGCAGTCACCGCGCAGACCTTTGTGGATTCCTGGAATCTGCTGATCTCCCGCGCGACGCCCATGAGCCAGTTCACCGAGCACTTTGCCATTGACGACGGCACCGGCAAGAAGGTGGCCAATGCCACGGCGCTGGATGATTACACCCTGCAGGTGGTGCTGAACAAGCCCGTTCCCTTCATGACGGAAGTGTTCGCCATGTCCGCGCTGGCTCCCGTGCGCGTGGATCTGTATGAGCAGTATGGCGATGCGTATTATCAGTCCGTGCCGCTGGCTATGAACGGCCCCTTCATTCTGAAGAAGTGGAATCCCAACGACGTGATGGAGCTGGTTCCCAACCCCTGTCTCTTATACACATCTCCGAGCCCACGAGACGTAGAGGAAT
>CAMGDO010000019.1 GCA_946042585.1 uncultured Clostridia bacterium | reverse complement strand
AGAGACAGAACAAATGGTGGGCGGCACTGCCGGTCTATATGCTGTCGGTGCTGATGAAGCCGCAGGCGCTTATGTTTGGTCCGCTGGGACTGTGCGCGCTGATCATCGCGCTGATTCGCAGGCATGACCGTGCCATGATAAGGCAGGTCATCATCGGGCTGGTATCTGCATTGGCGACGGGGCTTCTTGTTGTGCTGCCCTTTGCAATTCATCAGGAACCCACATGGATTTTTGAGCTGTATGCAGGAACGATGGGGTATTACGCCAGCGTCACGGTCAATGCCTGCAACCTGTACTTCCTGTTTGGAAAGAACTGGCTGGATGTTGATCAGGCGGCGCCTGTGCTGATTCGTCTTCTGGGCATGCTATGTCTTGTGGGCGGCAGTGCTTTTGCGGCGGTTCGCTGCAAATGGTACAGAAAAAGCACAGGATATATTTCCGTTATGTCTGCAGCTGCGGCGTCATGCCTTCTGCTGACGGTAATTCCCATGACATATCAAATGTTTGGGGTATGCGTTATTGTCGTTGCCGTGGCAATCTGCGTGGCAATGTATATAAAGGGCGGTGACATCCGGCATCTGGCGCTGCTTGGCGCGGCAATGCTGATCATGCTGTGCAATATCGGCACCATGATGCATGAGCGGTATCTGTTTTCAGCGGTGATTTTGCTGGCGCTGGCCTGCATCCTTGAGCAGGATAAGCGGGTATACTGGCTGTTTGCCGCTGTCACGGCGGTGGTGTTCCTCAATGTTGGGCTGGTGCTCGACCGCGGTGTGCGCATTGGCGGCGTGTCCGGCCATCTTTCAGCGCCGCTGTTTGATATCACCAGCGAATCCGCGGCACTGGAATACGGGCTGTCTTTCGTCAATTGCCTGCTGACGGCATGGTGCGGCTATATTTCCCTGATGATCTGTTGCGAAGGCAGGACGGTGCCAATCGCGTCTTCTGCTGCCGCTTCCTGTGAGGAAGAGACCGGTGCGCCGGCTTTTAACCGCGCTGAGGATTCCCTTGATCATCCCCGTCATATTCCACCCATGAAAGGGCTGGACTGGCTGCTGATGCTGGGAATCACAGCGGTTTACGCAGTGGTTGCGCTGACAAATCTCGGCTCAACGAAATCGCCGCAGACGTATTGGCGCTCGCAAACTGCCGATGAAACAGTGATGCTGGATTTGGGCGAAGTGCGTGACATGAACATGCTCTACTTGGGCGGCATCCACAGCATCGACAGTGATTTTGTGGTTCAGGTCAGCGAGGACGGCGTCAACTGGAGCGAGCCTCTATGGGCCAAGATGCAGGAAGGCGACTGCTTCAAGTGGCAGTATCTGTGTATCGCGAATGAATCCTACGAAGGCCTGAGCAATACCTCAATGCCCAGAACGATTACGGCACGCTATATCCAGATTCAGGCACGCATGTTTGGTACAACGCTGTATGAAGTGATTCTGCGCGATCCGGACACACAGGAAGTATTTCCGGTGACGGCGCTGACTGCAAATGCCGCCGAGCTTGTCGACGAACAGAACACCTTTACAGGGGAGCCCGGCTGGTATAACAGCACATATTTTGATGAAATCTATCATGCGCGCACGGCATATGAGCACTACATGGCGATGCAGGGCGATTATACCTATCATCCATATGAGACCTCGCACCCGCCGCTTGGCAAGGTGCTGATGGCTTTCTCCATAGCTATCTTTGGTATGACGCCCTTTGGATGGCGCTTTGCAGGCGCCTTGGCTGGCATCCTGATGCTGCCCGGTATTTATCTCATGGCCAAAATGCTGCTGAAGCGGCGCTGGGGCGCTTTTGCCGCCACCTTCCTGCTGGCGGTAGACTGCATGCATTTTACTCAAACGCGCATTGCGACAATTGACAGCTTTGTTGTGCTGTTTATCATCTGGTCGTATGTATTCATGATTTACTATATCACCATGGATTACTGGCACACAAAGCTGTGGAAAACGATGATTCCGCTTGCCTTGTCCGGTCTGTTCATGGGGCTTGGCGTAGCCAGCAAATGGACGGGATGCTATGCCGGCGTGGGTTTGGCGCTGCTATTCTTCTGGAGCCTGTGGCGCAGATGGAATGAATATCGCTATGCTCGCGAAAAGCTGAATGCATTTGATGCCAGAACGAGCAAAAAGGAGCGCAGGAATCGCGCCCCGCTGGAAAACGAAACGCTGCTGCGCGCCGTGAACAAGGAAGGAATCATCCGTCCCGTTTCGACGCTTTTGTCCTGCCTTGTATTCTTTATTGCCGTTCCTCTGCTGATCTATTATGCATCCTACATCCCGTACTTCCTGCCATCTGGCGGGATTACGGTGAAGCGGGTCATTCAGGCTGCGGTGGGTGATTATTTCACCACAGGCAATGTGGGGGGCATGCTGGGCTATCACGGAACGCCGGGTCTTGGTATGGATCATCCTTTCTACTCTCCATGGTATGAATGGCCGCTGATTGGAAAACCCATGTGGTATTTCTCCAGCAGCTATCGCACGCCCGGATATACCCAGAATATTACAGCCATGGGCAATCCTGCCGTATGGTGGGGAGGCTTGGCAGGCCTGGCAGGCGTTATGCTGATATGGGCGCTGCGGCATATCACGCGCAGAGGCTTTGTATTGCACTCTGAGAAAAATGATATGCGGCCGGCTATTCTTCTCATCGCCTTTGCCGCGCAGTATATTCCCTGGACGCTGGTACCCCGCGGAACGTATATCTATCATTACTTCCCGGCAGTGCCCTTTATCATTCTCAGCGCCGTGCTGTGTTTGGATGTGCTGGCAGATCAGCAGGATAAGCTTCGCAGCCGGATTCAATGCATCGAGCAGCCCGGAAAGGCGCTGCGATTGGCGGGACGTTTCAATTGGGTATTGTGTTTCACAGTCATTTATCTTGTGCTTGCGCTTGGACTGTTCATTGCGTTCTTCCCATATGCCAGCGGCATCACGGCGAGCACAAAATGGTTTAAGGCAATGCAATGGTTCAATGGCTGGCTCTATTACTGATGAAAGCGGGGAATGCAGATGCTGGCGCGTACATGCTGCTGTGCGCTTCTGGGCGTAGAGGGCGTACCGGTCACTGTGGAGGCATTTGTGGCAGGAGGACAGTTCACCTTCAATTTGGTCGGACTGCCCGATGCTGCTGTGCGGGAAAGTCGTGACCGAGTTTATGCCGCCATCCGAAACAGCGGATTTCTGGCGCCAACCGGACGCGTAACGGTCAATCTCTCGCCGGCAGACCTGCGCAAGGAGGGCGCGGCGTTTGATTTGCCCATTGCCGTGGCCATTATCATTGCGACCCGGCAGATGAAGCCGATCGATGCAGGCAGCATTCTGCTCCTTGGGGAATTGGCGCTGGATGGGCAGCTGGTGCCCGTCCGGGGCGCTTTGTCCCTGGTGATATCCGCGCATGAGCATGGCATTCGCGAAGTGATTCTTCCCGCACAGAATGCGCCGGAAGTGCAGGCCGTGCAGGGAATGCGCGTATACGGCGCCCATAATCTGTATGAAGTGGTGGCACACCTGAATGGTACTGCTCCAATGCTGGCGCAGGAGCAGAAAAGCTACGAAGAGTGCCTGCAGGAAAGAACCTGTTCGTATGATCTGTCGAGCGTGCGTGGGCAAAACGGCGCACGGCGTGCGCTGGAAGTTGCGGCAGCCGGCGGACATAATATGCTGATGGTGGGTGTGCCGGGCAGCGGCAAAACCATGCTGGCGCGGTGTCTCCCCGGAATTCTGCCGCAGATGACCATGGAAGAGGCGTTTGAAACGACGAGAATCCACTCCGTCGCCGGTTTATTGCCTGCCGGAACGGGACTTATGACAGAGCGTCCCTTCCGCACGCCGCACCATTCCGCTTCAATGCCATCTTTGGTGGGCGGCGGCGCAAACGCCATGCCCGGTGAAATGTCCCTTGCGCATAACGGCGTTCTGTTTCTGGATGAATTGCCCGAATACTCGCGCACAGCGCTGGAAGCACTGCGTCAGCCGCTTGAAGACGGCGTATGCACTGTGACAAGAGTGAGGGCGCACACGCAGTATCTTTCGCGGTGTATGCTGGTGGCCAGCATGAACCCCTGTCCCTGCGGCTTTTATGGCAGCACGGTGCGGCAATGCAGATGCGGCTCGCATGAGATCCGCCGGTATCTGGACCGGGTGTCCGGACCGCTGCTTGACCGCATTGATCTGCATATCGAAGTGGATTCTGTACCGATTGATGAAATCACCGACAAGGGGACGGGAGAAAGCTCCGCGGCGGTGCGAGCACGGGTGGAAAAGGCGCGGGAGCGGCAGCTCAGGCGGTTTTCGCAGGCAGGGATTACCTGCAATGCGCAGATGAGCAACAAGCATATTGAAGAACTGGCTGATTTGTCTGACGCGGCAAAAACGCTGCTGGTACGGGCGGTTGAGAAATTCGCGCTCAGCATGCGCGGTTATACACGGCTGATCAAGGTGGCACGAACCATTGCTGATCTTCAGGATGATACACAGATTTCTGCGCCAGCCATGGCGGAAGCCATTCAATACCGCATGCTGGACGCAAAGTATTGGAGCAGGTGACGAATGCGAACATATACGCAGGAAGAATTGTGCAGAATATGGCTGCAAAGCGCGCATTCACTCACATGGCGTATGCGCAATACGCTGATGCTGTATTTCGGCAGCGCGGAGATTCTGTTTGATCAGATCGGGCCGAGCGTTCAGAATATGGTGGGCGACAAGGTCTATCAGGAGCTTGTGGATCTGAAAGGCAAAGGGCTGGATGCACTGACGGACAAGCTAAGAAAAAGCGGCGCTGAAATGGTATTTTTCGGAAGAGAAGGATATCCGGCTCTGCTTGCCGAAATAAATGACCCGCCTCAGGCATTGTTTGTACGCGGCCGGCTGGAAGCAGAGGAAAAGAGCGTGGCGATTGTCGGCTCGCGGCATGAGACGCGCTATGGCCGCGCACAGGCTTTTTCCATCGCCCGGGATCTTGCCCGCGCCGGTGTGACGGTGGTCAGTGGCCTGGCAAGAGGCATTGATACAGCAGCGCATGAGGGTGCGCTGGCGGGTGGCGGACGCACGGTGGCGGTGCTGGGCAACGGCATTGACAGTGTGTACCCGGAGGAAAACACCTCTCTTGCACAGAGAATTGTAGACAGCGGCGGCGCCGTCATCACGGAGTTCCCTTTCGGCGCAGAGCCGCGGGCGCATCATTTTCCCATCCGCAACCGGATCATCAGCGGCATGAGCGCGGCCTTACTGCTGATCGAAGGGCGTGCGCATTCGGGAACGATGATCACGGCAGAGTATGCCGCCGAGCAGGGACGGGAGGTATTCGCCTTGCCGGGTATGGTGGATGCGCCGGGCAGCACTGCGCCGCACAGGCTGCTGCGCGAAGGCGCGGGAATTTGTACCTGCGCGCAGGATATTCTGGAGGATATGCACTGGTCTGAGCGGGCTGTAAAGCAGGAAAAGCCTAAGAATGAAATCAACCTGAGCAGCCTGACAGATGTGCAGCGAAGCATTGTCAAATGTCTGCGGGATGAAGAAAAGCGATTTGAAGAGCTGCTATCGCAAACTGGTCTTGCGTCAGATGCGCTGACTGCTGAATTGACCATGATGGAGCTCGATGGCATTATCGAAGCACGTCCCGGAAGAGCCTATGCGCTCAAGCGTTCATAAAGAATAGAATCAGTTTTTTTCGGAGGGAAAGTACAGTGGCTGCAAACAAACTCGTTATTGTGGAATCTCCGGCAAAAGCGCGCACGATTGCACGTTTTCTGGGCAAGGATTACAAGGTGGAAGCTTCTCAGGGGCATGTGCGTGATTTGCCCAAATCCCAGCTGGGCGTGGATGTGGACAATGATTTTGATTTGAAGTACATCACGATTCATGGCCGCGGAAAGATTCTGACCAAGATCCGCAAGGAAGCCAAGACGGCCAAGAAAATCTATCTTGCAACCGACCCGGACCGCGAAGGAGAAGCGATTTCCTGGCATCTGGCACAGACGCTTGGTATGGATCTGAATGCGCCTTGCCGCATCGAGTTCCATGAGATTACCAAAAAGGCGATTACAGACGCGCTGCATACTCCCCGGACGCTGGATATGGGGCTGGTGGATGCGCAGCAAGCGCGCCGTGCGCTCGACCGTCTTGTGGGCTATAAGATCAGTCCCTTGCTCTGGACAAAAATCAAGAAGGGGCTGTCTGCCGGGCGCGTGCAGAGCGTTGCGCTGCGGATGGTGGTGGAGCGCGAACAGGATATCGAAGCCTTTATTCCTGAGGAATACTGGGATGTGACGGCGCATGCCATGCTTCCCAATGCGCGCGGCCGCAAGACGACTTTCAAAACGCGCCTGGTATCTCTGGATGGGCAAAAGGCTGTGCTGAACAACGAGCAGGATATGCTTGACGCCCGTGAACGCGTGGAAAAGGCGAATTTCGCCGTATACAGCGTTAAGACTGGCGAAAAGCGCAAGCAGCCTGCGCCGCCGTTTACTACCTCTTCGCTTCAGCAGGAAGCGGGCAGAAAGCTGAATTTCACCACGCAAAAGACCATGCAGGTGGTTCAGCAGCTGTATGAAGGCATTGATTTGGAAGGCGAAGGCACGCAGGGTCTTGTCACCTATATCCGTACGGACTCGGTGACGGTGAGCACAGAGGCGCTCACGGCAGTGCGCGCCTATATTGGCAGCGAATACGGTGAAGAATATCTGCCGGATGAACCCAATGTATACAAAGGACGCAGCAATGCGCAGAATGCGCATGAAGCAATTCGGCCGACAGACGTAAGACGCACGCCGGAATCCATCAAAGGGTCGCTGACCAAAGAGCAGTTTCAGCTGTATCGTCTGATCTATTCTCGCTTTATTGCCAGCCAGATGAGCAATGCGCTGTATGATACGCTGACCATGGAAATCGGCGGCGACGGCGTTGGGCTGCGTTTCTATGGCGAAAACAAGCGCTTTGCCGGATTCACCTGTCTCTATGAGGAAGGAAGCGATGAAGCACTGGAAGCCAACGAAACCATTCTGCCGCAGATGAAAGAGGGCGACCCGGTCATCATTCAGACCATCGACAGCGATCAGCACTTCACCCAGCCGCCTTCCCGCTTTACGGAGGCCTCGCTGGTACGCATGCTGGATGAAAAAGGCATTGGCCGCCCTTCGACCTACGCGCCCACGATTACAACGATCATTGCTCGCGGTTATGTGATGCGTGAGAACAAACGGCTGTATCCCACGGAGCTTGGTCGGATGGTGAATAGCCTGATGACGCAGTATTTTGCCCCCATTGTCGATATTGAGTTTACAGCGCAGATGGAAGAAAAGCTCGACACTATCGAAAATGGCGATATCGAATGGAAACAGGTGCTGCGGGATTTCTATCCCGACTTTAACGAAATGCTGGAGCAGGCGGAAAACACCATCGAAAAGGTCGAACTGCGCGATGAGCCCAGCGACGTTATTTGCGACAAATGCGGCGCAAACATGGTGTATCGTGTGGGACGATTTGGGAAATTCCTGGCATGTCCTAACTTCCCGGACTGCCGCAATACGAAGCCTGTTCTCAATTACATTTCTGCAAAGTGTCCCAAGTGCGGGGGCAGATTGCTCGAAAAGACCAGCCGCAAGAATCGCAAGTTCTTTGGCTGTGAACATTATCCGGAATGCGATTTTGTCAGCTGGGAAATGCCTGTGGATGAGCGCTGCCCGAAGTGCGGCAGCTATATGACGCTCAAGCGCAACCGCAAGGGGGAAGAATGGCATCTGTGCGCCAATGAGACCTGCCGCCATCGCGTGGAAGTAAAGCGGGAGGAAACGGAAGAATGAAGGCGACGGTGATTGGTGCCGGACTTGCTGGCAGCGAAGCGGCCTGGCAGCTGGCCAAGCGCGGCATACAGGTGACACTGTATGAAATGAAGCCGCAGAAAATGAGCCCGGCCCATAAAAGCCCTTTATTTGCCGAGCTTGTTTGCAGCAACTCTCTGCGTTCGGATCGCCTGCAGAATGCCGTTGGCCTGCTCAAGGAAGAAATGCGCGTGCTGGATTCTCTGGTGATGCGTGCAGCAGATGCGGCGCGCGTGCCAGCCGGCGGCGCTCTGGCGGTTGACCGCGAACATTTCTCGGGAATGATTACGCAAACGCTCCGGCAGCATCCGAACATCACGGTTTTCGAGCAGGAAATCACTGAAATTCCCGAGGGACCGGTTGTGATCGCCACGGGGCCGCTGACCAGCGAAAAAATGGCGGAAGCCATTGCGTCTCTGCCGGGGATGAGCACGCTGCATTTCTTTGATGCCGCAGCCCCCATTGTTATGGCGGAATCGCTGGATATGTCGAAGGTGTTTCGTGCTTCGCGTTATGAACGCGGAGATGACTACCTGAATTGTCCCTTGGATCGCGAACAGTATGATGCATTTGTGGAAGCGCTGCTCAGCGCTGAAACCGCGCCTGTTCATGGCTTCGAAGAAAACATGGTGTTTGAGGGCTGTATGCCAGTTGAATCCATGGCAAGACGCGGGCATATGGTGCTGGCGTTTGGCCCCATGAAGCCGGTGGGGCTCAGGAATCCCCGCACGGGGCAGGAAGCATATGCTGTTGTGCAGCTGCGGCAGGATGATGCGGCAGGAACGATGTATAACCTGGTGGGCTTCCAGACGAGGCTGAAGTTTGGCGAGCAGAAGCGGGTTTTCGGGATGATTCCAGGGCTGGAAAACACAGAATTTGCACGCTACGGCGTGATGCATCGCAACACATTTCTGCAAAGTCCCGGGCTGCTGGATAATACCTTCCGCATGATTTCCCGACCTGATGTATACTTTGCCGGACAAATGACAGGCGTCGAAGGGTATGTGGAGAGCGCCGCCAGCGGGCTGATGGCAGGTCTGTCTCTATCCTGCAGACTGAAAGGCTGCGAAGCGCCTGCATTCCCCACATCAACGGCAATTGGCGCGCTTTCGCATTATATTGCTGCGCCCAATCATGATTTCCAGC
Organism: uncultured Clostridia bacterium; assembly: GCA_946042585.1. GTDB lineage: Bacteria > Bacillota > Clostridia > Christensenellales > Aristaeellaceae > SFMI01. The sequence continues at coordinate 236 of CAMGDO010000019.1, read as the reverse complement.
CGATGAACATCACCTTTGGGCTGATTGATGGGCTGCCTCAGCGTGTGCGTAACAAAGCGCAGCGCTATGAAATGATCAGCGAACGCGCACTTGCCATTATTCAGGAGATCAGTCAGAAAATTGATGCATGATCCTTGAGTTATTATGGAGTTAACAATTATCCGATATAATGATCCTGCACACCAGACAGAAGGAGTGAAGCCATATGGCGATGATGGGAACAACGATCTGTGCGG
>CAMGDO010000018.1 GCA_946042585.1 uncultured Clostridia bacterium | reverse complement strand
GTTTATTGTATAATAAGCAGTAACCAAACGCGCCGGTCAACGGCGGAAAGAGGTGGAGGACAGTTGGCACGTTTTTTTCGCTTATGCATATTGCTGGTTCTGACGTGCTGTCTGACCTGCTCATACGCCTGCGCGGCGGAAACGGTGCTTGCGCCCGATTATCCCGTGCCGGACTATGTAAGCTGGCTGCTTGACATCGCCCGCGCGGAAATCGGCTATACCGAGGGCAAAAACGGCTATACCAAATACGGCGAATGGGCGGGAGATCCGCAGGCCGAATGGTGCGCCGAATTCCTTTGCTGGTGCGTCGATCAGGTGGATCAGCAGTATGGCACGCATCTGCTCACGCGCGTGTATCCCCGCTATTCCGGCATGAACACGGGGCTCAACTGGTTTCTGCGCAACGGGCGCTATATTGCCCGCACGGGCTATGTGAACGGCTGGGGCTCGCAGTGGTATATCGGGCAGGAGGATTCCATCGCCTCCGGCAGCTATGTGCCGCAGCCCGGCGACTGGGTGTTCTATACCTATGACAGCAGCGGCAACACCGCCCATGTTGCCATGGTGGAATACTGCGCCGTGGATGAAAACGGCGAAATCCGCGTGCATGTGATCGAAGGAAACCTTCCCGACCGCGTGCAGCGCAGCAGCCGCACGCTGACGGACTGGCGCGTGCTGGGCTATGGCACGGTGTATGAGCTGGCGGACCTCGTGCTGCAAAGCGGCTGCGAGGGCGTCAAGGTGCAGGCGCTGCAGGATAAGCTGTGCTATCTTGGTTATCTTGACGAGCAGTATGCCACAGGCGCATACGGCCCTTCCACCGCGGAAGCCGTGCGCGCGTTTCAAACAGCGATGGGCAAAACGCCCACCGGCATCGCCAATCATCACACGCAGTTGTCGCTCAACGCGCTGTACCGCGAGCGCTATTGGCAGGATGATGCGAATTTTCAGGTGTCTGAGGACTGACAGGAGGGAAAAGCATGCGCGACATGGTGTTGATCCTCAATTATGATGATGTATGCACCCGCGCGATTGCGCGCAGCCTGCGCGCCGAGCATATATACTGCAAGATCGCACCCGGCAATATCACGCCGGAGGAGATCGACAGCCAGCAGCCGCTGGGGCTGATTCTGTCAGGCGGCGTATCGGGCGGCACGCCCTCCGGGCTGGACGCGCGCATGCTCAATGGCAGCTATCCCCTGCTGGCGCTGGGCGACGCCGCTTCCATGCTGTGCCGCATGCTGGGCGGCGATGTGCAGGAAACAGCCATCTGCAAAAGCATCGGCGCCGTGCGTTTTGCCAAGTGTCTGCTGACCGAGGGGCTGGACGACTGCGAACGCATGCTGTATAACGTGCGCCGCCTGCGTCTGCCTGAAGGCACGATGCAGCTGGCGCAATCCCAGCAGGAATCCGTCGGCTTCATGTGCGTTGACAGGCCGGTATACGGCGTACAGTTTACGCTGGAGCAGAACGATACCGACGGCATGCAGCTCCTGCTCAATTTTGCGCTCAATGTGTGCGGCTGCACCCGCTGGTGGAATTTTGAAACCTTCATCAACCGAACCGTGGAGGAAATCAGCCGCGTAGTGGGCGACGGCCGCGCCGTCTGCGCCATGACCGGCGGGCTCAACAGCGGCATCAGCGCGCTGCTGGCGCACCGGGCGCTGGGCGAAAGGCTGCAGTGCATTTTCATTGATACCGGGCTGATGCGCGAAAACGAAGGCTCGCGTTTTCTTGGCTTCTATCGCGACAAGATGGGCCTGAATATCACCCATGTGCAGGCGCAGGAACGCTTTATTGACGCGCTCAGCGGCGTTACATCCCCGGACGACAAGCGCCGCATCATCGGCGAAACGCTGCAGAAAACGCTCAATGAAACGCTGGAAAACCTGGGCGAATTCAAGGTGATTCTGCGCAGCACCACCTGCAACGATGTGATGAGCGAGGTGGACTGGGCCAAGCGTCCCGGGCTGCATGCGGCGCTTGATCTGCCCATTGTGGAGCCGCTGCGCGAGCTGTTCAAGGATGAGGTGCGAAGGGTAGGCGAGTATCTGAATCTGCCCGGAGACGTCATCTCCAAGCAGACCTTCCCCGGCAGCGGTCTGGCGCTTCGCATCATGGGCGAGGTGACCCCCGCCCGGCTGCAAACGCTGCGCGCCGCCGATCAGATTTTTTCCGATGAAATCATCTCCGCCGGTCAGAACAAACGCCTCTGGCAGCATTTTGCCACGCTGACCGCCCTGCCCGGCGATGACACGCATGCCGTCATTGCGCTGCGCGCCGTACACGCCAGCGATTCATCCCAGCAGGCCTATGCCGCCCGCCTTCCCTATGATCTGCTGGAGCGCGTCATGGAGCGCATTCTGCGCGAGCGTCCCGAGGTATCGCGCGTGGTTTACGACCTGAGCCCCAGCAGCCGCTACACCGGCGTGGAATGGCAGTGAAGCATCCGCAAAATCCAAAGCGAACCGAGGAATACACATGCATTTGATTCACCCGATCTCCCCATATGAGGGGATTGCGCCTGAAGATTGCTTTTTCGTCACCAACGACCAGATGCTGCAGCTGGGAATGGGCTATGTCACGCTGTTTTATCAGCCCGAAATGTACCCCGACGCCCCCATGCATATCTATCTGAAGATGGATGCGCAGCCTGCCGGCCGCAATCTTCTGCTGGGCGCGCTGCTGGCGCGCGCGGAGCAGCTGCGCATGCAGAATCCCGACATCCCCGGCAGGCTGTATACCGATCTTTCGCCCGATGATCTGGACATGACCCGATTCTATGAAAAGGCGGGCTTTAAGGCAGATGACAGCGAGGATCTGTATCATTTTGCGCTGCCGCTGTGGCCTGCGCGTGCGCCTGTCACCTGCAATTACAGCCCCGTATCGCTGCAGAATCAGCAGGAAGCCGAAGCTTTTCTGCAGCGCATGAACGCCTATCGCATCACCCCCATGAGCATGGATTTTCTCAACCGCTGCATGCAGATGGAGCATTTTCTGGCGCTGGGCTATTATCGCGGCGGCAACGCCGTGTGCGAGGCGCTCTTTACCGGCGAAGGGCAGAACGTAACGCTGGTTTCTCTCTATGTGCGCCGCGATTACCGCCGTCAGGGCTTTGCCCGGGCCATCATCGGCGCAGCCTGCGATATTCTGCGCCCCCGCGGCGTTTTGCAGATTTCCGCCCGCATTTACAGCCGGAATGCCGCGCAGCTGGAGCTGATGAAGGCCGCCGATGCGCGCAAAATCCGCACGGTCACATTGCTTCCCGGCACAAAGCTGTAAGATACGCCGGGGCTGGAAATCCCGTTGTGAACACCCAACACAAAAGACGTGACGGCTTTCGTCACGCCTTTTTTATTTGGTGTCGTCCGCACCCTTGCGGCAGCTTACCGGCTGCCGCCCTGTCCGTAATAGGCATTTTTGCCGTGCTTGCGCAGATAGTGTTTATCCAGCAGATACTGATCCGCACGCTGTACCTGCGGATTCATCTGCTCGGTCAGCAGCGCCATGCGCGCCACTTCCTCCAGCACTGCTGCGTGATACACCGCCTCATCCGCATCCCTGCCCCAGGCAAAGGGGCCATGATTCTTCACCAGAATGGCCGGCACCTCGCCCGCATCCTTTCCTGCCAGCGTTTCCACAATCACAAGGCCCGTGTTTTTCTCATAGGCCGTATTCACTTCTTTCTCCGTCAGCGCGCGGGCACAGGGCACATCGCCGTGAAAATAGTCCGCATGGGTGGTGCCATAGGCAGGAATACAGCGCCCCGCCTGCGCAAAAGCCGTGGCATAGGTGGAATGCGTATGCACCACGCCGCCCATCTCGGGAAATGCCCGATACAGCTCCAGATGCGTGGGCGTGTCAGACGAGGGGCGGTATTTTCCTTCCACCACATGCCCGTCCATATCCACCACCACCATGTCCTGCGCCGTCATGCCGTCATAGCTGACGCCGCTGGGCTTGATGACCACCAGATTCGTTTCGCGGTCAATCGCGCTCACATTGCCCCAGGTAAAAATCACCAGCCCGTGCGCCACCAGATTCAGGTTCGCCCGGCAAACTTTTTCTTTCAGCTGTTCCAGCATCGTTATCCCTCCGCCGTGAAAAGATTTTTTCCTGATGATAAGCCATTTTCGTCTGTCGCGCAAGTTCTTTTTGCCTTTTCATCGCCGCTTATGCCCTGCGCGGCGGCGCCGTGGAGGCGCGCACCATCAGACTGCTGCGGTATTCCACATGCGTGATCCGCTCTTTCTCTTCCGGTGTATTGCTCTTCATACGCTGCAAAAGCAAATCAAAGCTGCTGGCGCCGATATCCTCCGGATGGCGATTCACACTGGTCAGCGACACGCCGGGCAAATTGGAGGGGAAAATATCATCACAGGCGCACACGCTGTAATCCTCCGGCACGCGCAGCCCGCGCGCGGCCAGAATATCCAGAACGCCATACGCGCAGTAATCCGACACACAGATAAACGCCGTATGCCCGCCGTTTTGCAGCGCTTCTTCCGTCATTTCCCGGGCCATGATGCGCGTTTCAATAAACGAGCCCGGCCGCAGCGTATGCGGCTCCGGCCGCGAGTACACCGTCAGCTTTGCATCCTCCCACCGGACAAAGCAATCCCGCGCGCCCTGCAGGCGCAGACTGCATGTGCCGCTGTTTCTCCAGCGGTCAATCTCCAAAAAGGCCACATCCCGATGCCCCAATTCCAGAAGATGCTCCGCTGCCAGCACGCCGCAGCGGTAGGTGTCGATCTTCACATTGTCCAGCGGCAGATCCATATTATAGGTATCAATGATCACCGTAGGCGTTTTCCGTCCCAGCTCCAGCGCCAGGGAGGCTGCGCGCATATCGGGCGGCGTGGTCAGAATGGCGCCGGCAAAGCCCAGCCGATAGACGCTCTGCATCTGCCTGAGCAGACGCTCCGAATCGCTGTGCCCGTCAAACAGCACCGTATCCATCCCCGCCTCGTTAGCCCGCTGCTCAATCGACTGCGCCAGAAAAGAATAATACAGACTGGTAATCTGTGGAATCAGCACGGCAATCGCCGGCCGGTCAAAAGCGCTCTTGAGCACCGGCTTGTTATAGCCAAGTTCATTTGCAGCCTGCAGCACACGCGCCACCGTTTCGTCGGAAAAGGAAACGCCCGGCTTCCTCTGCAGAATCATGGACGCCGTAGCTGTGGACACCTGCGCCCGCAGGGCAACGTCTCTGAGCGTGGCTTTCCCGCGAGGCGGCATCGTCACCCCTCCAATTCTATCATATTCGTTCCCATTATACACAATCATGACGGATTTGACAATATCATTGATTAAATATTTAATTCATTGTCCGCGGCAGTTTTCTGAATAAGCACAGCAGTGGGATGCAGAAATGAAAATTTTGGTCAAATTGCCCTATTTATTTTCCATAGACTGTTGACATTCTCCGCATGCTTTAATATAATAGTCTCACAAACAGGCGCTGTTCGGATGAGCGTCATTTAATATTTAATCCTTGGGCTCTATTCGCCGCAGGCGAATAAAAAATAAAAATAAAGGAGAAAACGTACATGAAAAAGCTGTTTGCCCTGGTTCTGACCGCGATCATGCTGCTGTCCTGCACTGCGCTGGCCGAATTCGACAAGACCATCCCCGAAGGCACCTCTTTCGTCTTCTGGCATTCCTTCACGGGCGCCAACGAAGAAACCCTGCTGAAGCAGATCGCTGCTTTCGAAGCCGCTAACCCCGGCATCGACGTACAGGAGCAGTACATCGGCGGTTACAACGTCATCCACACCGAGCTGGCCTCTGCCAACACTGCCGGCGTGGGCGTGCCCGCTCTGGCTGTTATCAACGTGCCCCGTCTGACCAGCTACGCCAAGGACGGTCTGGTGGAAGACCTGACCCCCTACATCGAAGCTTTCGCCGATGAAATCAACTTCGCCGATTTCTATGATGGCATGGTTGACATGATGAACAACGAAGGCCATCAGACCGCTCTGCCCTTTGGTCAGTCCGGCCAGATCTTCTACTACAACAAGACCCTGCTTCAGGATGTTGGCGTGGAATTCCCCACCAAGATGGAAGACATGGACGCTTTCCTGGAGAAGGTTTATAACCACACCGGCAAGACCGTCATCGACATCCACGGCACCGACAACGCTTACTTCTACTGCCTGTTCACCAACATGGGCTGCTTCATGATCGACACCGAGACCAACAAGACCGGTCTGGAGAACGAAAAGGCTCTGGAGCTGATCAAGAAGCTGCGCGAGTGGGTTGACAAGGGCTACATCAAGTGGGTTATCAACGACGTTGGCAACACCCTGATGCTGGACTTCACCTCCGGTGAATGCGCTGCCTGCCTGTACACCTCCTCCACCTATGCCAACTACAAGAAGAAGGCCGAAGCCGGCGAAAACGGCATCACCTTCGAAGTTGGTATTGCCAACCAGCCCTACGGCGACAACGGCACCAACCATCAGTATGTGGCCGGCGCTACCATGATTATTCCCTCTGCCGACTGCAACACTCAGGCTCAGAAGAACGCAGCCTTCAAGCTGATCTGCTTCCTGACCAACCCCGCGCAGCAGCTCGAGTGGGCCACCACCTCTTCCTACTATGTCACCCGCAAGTCCGCTTCCACCGATCCTCAGTATGCCGAAGCTTACAACGCTCTGCTGACCAAGCTGCCCGAAATGGCCGTTCTGGATCTGAACTCCTACGTTGCCAAGACCAAGCATGAGCTGTTTGACCGCTGCGGCGATATCTTCGAGAACTACATGTCCGAAATCATGGCCAACGGCATGGATCCAGAAGAAGGCTGGGAGCTGATGGTTGAAGAGATCAACGACACGCTCGCCGATCAGTAATTCGCAATTAGCAACACCGGCTTGGGGACAGAGCAATCTGTCCCCAAGCTTGCATTAAGGAGTGCGCTGTATGTTCCTGAAGAAAAAGACCCGGACCATGGTCATCAACGGCCGCGAAGTGCATCTGCGGCCCGAAAAATTCTACTGGTCTGATTTTTTCATGGCGCTGCCTGCGGTGCTGATTCTGATCCTCATCACCTACTATCCGGTAGCTGAGCTGATCCGCATCAGCTTTACCGACTGGCGCCTGACCAGCCGCGAATACGACTATGTAGGCTGGAAGAACTGGATTTGGCTCTTCACCGCCAAAACCTCCCTGCGCTATCTGACCAACTCGCTGCGCGTCACCTTCATCTATACCATCGGCAACATCCTCATCGATCTGGGGATCGGTCTGCTGCTGGCGCATCTGTTCAATCATCTCACCAAGCCCTACAGCTTCATGCGCGCGCTCATCTTCATGCCGCGCTACATCGCCATGTCCTCCTGCGGCATCATCTTCCTGTGGATGCTCAACACCGACTATGGCGTCATCAACAAAATGCTGGAATGGGTGGGCGTGAAAAACCACATCAACTGGCTGGGCGACGACAATCTGGCGCTGGTTTCCATTCTGATGCTCACCGGCTGGCATGGCGTTGGCTACTGCATGATGATCTACCTGTCCGCATTGCTGGGCATTTCCCGCGATTACTACGAAGCATCCTCCCTGGACGGCGCGACCGGGCTGCAGCAGTTCCGCTACATCACGCTGCCGCTGCTCTCCCCCACCACGCTGTTCCTGTTCATCACCACATTTATCAGCTCCATGAAGGTCTATCAGTCGGTTGACGTCATGACCGGCGGCGGCCCGCGGCAGAAAACCGAGGTTATGGTGTATTATATCTACCGTCTGGCCTTTGATGACAACCGTCTGGACCGCGCAAGCGTGGTCGCGCTGCTGTTCTTCGTCGTTCTGCTCGTGATCACCGCATCCACCCTGCGCATTACCAACAAGAACGTTCATTATGAGGCATAAGGAGGAGAAGGACATGCAAGCGACAACCCGCAAAACCGCGCTTCCTCCCCGCGTGCGTCATACTGTGGGCATCACGGTGCGCACCATTCTGGCCGTGCTGGTCACCGTCATCATGGTGTTCCCGCTGTACTGGCTGCTGGCCACCTCGCTCAAAACCGAGGCAGAGGTCATGAGCAGCACCATCACCTTCTGGCCGAAGGTGCCGCAGTGGGTAAACTTCGCCTATGTTGTCAACAAGGTGCCCTTCTTCCGCTATATGCTCAACACCGCCGTGGTCACCGCGCTGCAGATGACCAGCGAGCTGCTGCTGGGCGTGCTGGCTGCCTACGCGTTCTCCAAGGGCAAGTTCCACGGCAAGCATTTCTTCTTTATCGTGGTGCTGGGCGCCATGATGATTCCCATTCAGGTCACCTTTATCCCCCTCTATATCGTGATTGCACGCGTGGGGCTGATGAACACCTACTGGGGCGTATGGATTGCCGGCTGCGTATCCTCGTATGCCATCTTCCTGCTGCGCCAGGCCTTCATGACCGTGGATGACAGTTATCTGGAAGCGGCGCGCGTGGATGGTATGGGCAAGCTGGGCGTATTGTTCCGCATTATGGTGCCCATGTGCAAGCCGACCATGATCACCGTGGGGCTCACTTCCTTCATGGGCGGCTGGAACAATTACTTCTGGCCCAAGGTCATCGTCAAGGTTCAGAATATGTATGTGCTGACCGTGGGCGTTCAGCGCCTGCGCACCTCCTACGGCGGCGAAATCACCAATAACTACCATCAGATCATGGCAGGCGTGCTGTTGTCCATCATCCCGGTGTTCATTGTGTTCGCCCTGTTCCAAAAACATATGCTGAGCGGCTTTACAAAAGCGGCCATGAAGTAATACAATAGACTCAGGCTGAGCGCCCGGTGCTGCGCATACAGTGCCGGGCATTTTTCTGCACAAAGGAGACGCGGCATGAGCAAATATGATATTCTCTTTTTCGATATGGACAAGACGCTGATCCTGCCGGATCACTTCAGCATCACCGAGCGCACCCGCAGCGCCCTGCTATCCGCCAAGGCCGCAGGAATCCGTCTGGCTATTGCCTCCGGGCGGTGCCTGAAAATCCTGCCGCAGTCCGTCATGGAGCTGGGTTTTGATTATGCCATCACCTCCAACGGCGCATCGCTGGTGGATCTGAAAACAGGAGAACAGCTCTATGCCAACGGCCCTACAGCAGAGGATGTTGCCATCGCCTATCCGCTGCTTCTCCCCGAAGCCGATTTCATCGAATTCTTTGCCGACGGAGGCATCCTGCTCACCAAAGAGCATTACGCCCGCAGGCACGAGCATGATATGCCCGTATGGCATGCGCAGTATTTCTCCCAGGGCAATACACCCGTGATAGACAGCGTGGAGCAATACATCGCCGATGGCGTGCCAGGGCTGGAAAAGATTGCGCTGGTGCGCTATGACAAAGCGGTGATTGCGCGCATCAGCGAGAGGCTGAATGCGACAGGCCGCTTTATCACCACCGACTCCATCGGCCGCAGTCTGGAGGTCAATCGCGCAGACTGCACCAAGGGCGCCGCCATCCGCCGCCTGTGCGAGCTGCGCGGGCTGGATATACAGCGCGCCGCCGCCTTTGGCGATGGTCACAACGACATCGATATGCTGCAAAGCGTGGGCTGCGGCATTGCCATGGGCAATGCGAAGGACTCGGTCAAGGCAATCGCCAGCGCCGTGACCGACAGCTATGAAGAAGATGGCGTCGCCAAATACATGGAGAAATATATCCTGTGAGGAGGAACGCATCATGCCGCAGCTGCCCGACTTTCTGCTTCAGGCGCTGAATAGCCAATACGGCGAGAGCGTTGCGCAGGAAATCCTATCCGGAATGGACGTCCGCAGGCAGGTTTCCCTGCGTGCGAATCTGCTCAAATCCACGCCGGACGTGGTGGCGCAATCGCTCACCGACGCAGGCATCGCTCATACGCGCGCACCCTTCAGCGACACGGCCTTTCTGCTGCCTGAAGCGCAGGAACGCGATGTGTGGCAGCTGCCGCTGTATCAGCAGGGCGGCGTCTATCTGCAAAGCCTCTCTTCCATGCTGCCGCCCATCGCGTTGGAACCCCGCCCGGATG
>CAMGDO010000017.1 GCA_946042585.1 uncultured Clostridia bacterium | reverse complement strand
ACACCTAAGCCTTCGTCGGCAGCGTCAGATGTGTATAAGAGACAGACCACGCCCAGGGCATTGTCCGTGTCTCCCAGGGAGATGGAAGCGGCAAAGCCGTCCAGATCCTCTGTGTCAAAGCCGTAATGACGGCCGCGCTCCAGCGCATAATCCAGCACGCGCCGGCAATCGGGGCCAAATGGCGCGCCGTCTGCTGCCAGATCCGCCCGGCTGACGGAGGGAATGCGTGCAAAACCCTGAATTTCAGAGATGAATTCTTCCTTGTGCGCGGCGAGCCACGCTTCGACTTTCTGCTGCAGGGTGACATATTTTTCCTGCATATCTGATCACTCCTTGCGGTTTGGTACGGAAACAGGGGGCCTGCCTTTCATTATAAAGGGAAAACGCCGGAAATGCACGCTTTCCGGTGGAAAAAACAAGTTATATACAATCAGGACGGCGCGGCGGCAGGGCTTGTCAGACAAAAAAGGCGAATCATCCTGTGGCAATACAAAAAGAAAATGATCTGAATTCAGGATGAATGCAATAATGAGCTAATTGGCAGCTAAAGGGGGCGAAGGACAATGGCGTGGACAGTTCTGATAGCGGCGGTGCTGGCAGAGGGCTTCGCTCCTGCGGCGATTGCCTGGCCTACAACGGCGAAGATGTGATGCCCGAGCGCGATGTGGCCAAGGCGATTTCGCTGCTGGAGGAAGCTGGTCTGACCAAGGACAGCGACGGCAACTATCTGACGCTGAACTTCCCGAACATGACCGGCTTTGATGCCATTGCGACGGTATTTAGGACAACATGAAGGATATAGGATCGACATCATCATCAACAACGTGGAGCCCGCTGCCTGGCAGGCGGCCATTCTGGCGCCCGATCCTGACTTTGACCTGACGGTGCTCAGCGGCTATCATGAACCGGATGCTTCTGCCATGGGCATGCGCGCTTTGACAACTGACGTCATATCAGAAAAAACACGGTTTTGCCCGGGGAAGGAATGCCTTCCCCGGGCTTTTATGTTATGGAATGGAAAATATCGACAAAATACTATGAATATCTGTTGACTAAATGGAATATATGTCCTATAATAAACCTAACGAGACAAACGAATAGAAAGGAGCCCATTATGAAATACTTCATTGCTATCGATGCAGGCGGAAACAAAACGAGCAGTGTGCTGTTTGATCAGACAGGTCGGGTGCATGCCCGTGATCTGCGCCGCGGGGCGAACGCATTTGACATAGGTCCCGCAGAAGCCAGCGCCCGTATTTGCGGCGCCATTGATGTGCTGATTGATGCGCTCCCCGGCGGAGAAAAGCTGAGCGCGGTTTACGGCTCGGTATCCGCTGCGCATTATTATCCTGAAATCACCCGCCGCGCTGCACGCAGTGCCGGGGGTGCGCCCTGCCGGATGGAGGGCGTGGTATACAGCGTGATGGCGTCGGTGATGGGGCATGAAGATGGCGTGTGCCTGATTTCGGGCACGGGCTCCTATGCGGCGGCGCGAAAGGGCGATCAGCCGATGTTCTATATCGGCAGCAGCGGCTATATGCTCGATACCGGCGGCAGCGGCTATGTGCTGGGACGCTCGGCGCTGATTGCTGCACAGCGTGAGCGCGACGGACGCGGCCCCAAGACGCTGCTGACGCAGATTGTGGAGCGCGACATGGGCGAAAAGGTGATTGATCATCTGCCCGTGATTTATGCCGGCGGGCGTGCGTATGTATCCTCCTTTGCGCATGCGGTGTTTGAGGGACGTGCGATGGGCGACGTGCTGGCGACTGAGATCTTTGAAGAAGGGGTGGAATCCTTCGCGGAGGCCGTCAGGCGGGCTTACGAATACATGGGCGGGCCCTTCCGCGCGGCGCTGGGCGGCGGATTGTTCCTGAATTATCCGGAATATGCGCAGGCTCTGCGAGCAAAAACGCCAGCGGGCTGCGAGCTTGTGCTGGCGGATACGCCTGCGGTATACGGCGCGGCGCTGGAGGCGATGTGGCTCAGCGGCGAAGAAGCGCCCGAGGGCTTCAAAGAGAAGTTCCTTGCAACCTGTCAGATACAGAAAAACAACGTCCCCGTCTGGTAAGACAGAGGCTTTGCCGGGAAAGGGCAGCGGTCATAAGATATTTTCAGCCACAGCAGTCTGCGCTGCTGTGGCTGTTTGCTTTGCCGCGCGGCAGCAAGAGGCTGGACGCGTCGATGCGCCAAATGCCCCAAATAAAAATCTCCGCATGAGCTGCTCATGCGGAGAGAGAAATGCGATAGAACCGGGCGTGCCTTATGCGTTGAGCATGAAGGCCTTGTAGGCCTTTACCGCTTCATACAGGTCGGCCTTGTTGATGATTTCCTGCGGAGCGTGCATGGAGAGTACGGGAACGCCGCTGTCGATCACTTCCATGCCGTACAGGGCGCAGATGTAGGCGATGGTGCCGCCGCCGCCCACGTCCACCTTGCCAAGCTCGGCAGTCTGCCAGACGATGCCGTTGTCGTCCATGATTTTGCGCAGACGGCCGATGAATTCGGCATTGGCATCATTGGAGCCGGACTTGCCGCGGGAGCCGGTAAACTTGTTATAGCACACGCCATGCCCCAGGAAGGCGGCGTTTTTCTTTTCAAACGCGGCGGCGTAGAGCGGGTCAAAGCCGGCGCTGACGTCGCAGCTGAGCATACGGCAGGCAGACAGCGCGCGGCGAAGCGTCAGCTCGCTGTAATTGTCGCAGGTCAGATTGAGCAGCTCCGCCATGGCGTTTTCAAAATATCTGGCGCGCATGCCGGTGGCGCCCACGCTGCCGATTTCTTCCTTGTCGGCCATCAGGCAGCAGCAGGTATAGCGGGGCACGGGCGGCAGCGCCAGAATGGCCTCCAGAGAGGCATAGGCGCATACGCGGTCATCGTGGCCGTAGCCAAGAATCATGCTGCGATCCAGACCGAAATCGCGCGCCTTGCCGGCGGGCACCACTTCGATCTCGGCAGAGAGCATGTCTTCTTCCTCAATGCCGTAGCGCTCACGGAGAATTTTGAGCAGACCCGCCTTGACGGGCTCTTTTTCCTCGTCCGTCAGGGGCTTGCCGCACAGAATGACATCCAGGTTTTCGCCCGTCACAACGTCGGCAGCCTTCTTGCTCATCAATTCGCCGGACAGGTGAATGAGCAGCTCCGAAATGCCAACGACCGGATCGTTATCGTCTTCCCCGATCACCACGTTAACAAGCGTGCCGTCCTTTTTGGCAATCACGCCGTGCAGCGCCAGCGCGCGGGCAACCCAATGGTATTTTTTGATGCCGCCGTAGTAGTGCGTATCGGCATAGGCCAGATCGCCCTCTTCATAGAAGGGGTTCTGCTTGATATCAATGCGGGGAGAGTCAATGTGGGAGCCGACGATATTGATGCCCTTTTCCAGCGGTTCCTCGCCCATATGGAAAAGCATGACGGCTTTATCCATACAGTTCATATACAGTTTATCTCCGGGGAGTATTCTCTTGCCTGCGGCAATGGCGTCGCGCAGATCGGTATAGCCGGCCTGGCGGGCGATTTCGATCGTTCCGGCGGTGCATTCGCGTTCAGTCTTGCCATTGTCCAGATAGCGGCGGTAGCGCGCGCTGATGCCTTCCAGGGCGTTCAGGGCCGCCTCGTCATATTTTTTCCAAGCATTGGGTCGTTCCATGGTGCGTGCCTCCGTTTCTTCGTGATGAATATTCTTATTTTATCATCAGATGGCGTTTTGCACAAGCACACAATGGCAGTTTTATATGGAATCCTGCCGTGGACAATCCGGATGAATAATGCTATAATTATTACGACTGTATGTCAGAGAAAGCACGGAGGGTATTATGCGGAAACAACTGCTGCTCATCGTCAATCCTGCGGCGGGATTTGGCAAGGGGGAATCGCTTGCCGAACAGGCCGCTGCGATGTATACGAGCGAAGGCTGGGAATGCACGGTGTGCAAAACGGGCGGCGCCGGCGATGCGGCGGATTTCGCCCGGCAGAAGAGTGTGGACAAGCAAATGCTGGTGTGCATCGGCGGAGACGGCACGTTGTCTGAAACGCTGGGCGGGCTGGTGGATGTATCCGCGCCGCCGCCGCTTTGCTATATTCCCACAGGCAGCACGAATGATCTGGCGCTGTCGGTGGGGCTTCCGCGGGATCCCATGAAGGCGGCGCGCTGCGCGCTGGAGGGACATCCGCAGGAGATTGACGCAGGCATGCTCGATGGGCGCGTGTTTTCCTATGTGGCGTGCTTTGGTGCGTTTTCGCGCACATCGTATATCACCGGACGGCAGATGAAAAACCGGCTGGGGCATTTTGCCTATATTCTGACCGGAGCGCGGGAGCTCAACAATATCCGTCCGTTGCCGGTAACGGTGGAGTGCGAGGGCGAGCGTATCGAGGGAAATTTCCTGTTTGGCGCGGTGTGCAACACGCGCTCGCTGGGCGGTGCGCTGCGTTTGCCGGTGGATGCCGACGCCCTGCATGACGGCAAGCACGAATTGCTGCTGGTGCGTGAGCCCAGGAATATCTGCCAGGCAGTTGGCATTTTGTGGAGCCTGGCGCGGGGAAAATACGATCATGAGCTGATTGTGTGCCGCCGGGTGCGGGAGGCGGTATTCCATATGCCGGAGGACATGCCCTGGTCGCTGGATGGCGAAAGGGCGGACAGCGGCAGGGAGGTGCGCATCCGTAACCTGCCCCACGCCTACCGGCTGATGCTGCCTGAAAACTGAATGACAAAGGATGGAAAGTGTCCGGTGCATCCGGGAGCATTTTCCATTTTGTCTGTATACCGTGGAGGTATTCATGCTGGATAACAGAATTCCCATGCCGCAGCGGAGCGTGCGCTTATTAAAGCAGCGCGCGTTTGCGGTGGAAGCGATTTTTTGCCTGTTCCTTTCTGTTCTTGTCACCTGCGTGATGGAGGCGCTTTCGCGCCGCAGCGTGCTTGACGCCCTGCAGTTCATGTTCATCCGTCCGCATGCGTTCTGGTATAATGTGCTGCTGGTGTGCACGACCATGTCGCTTACGCTGTGGTGCAGGCGCCGGGTATTTGCGCAGGCGCTTATATCCTTTGTGTGGATTGCGCTGGGCATTATCAACTGCTGCCTGTGCATTGTGCGCGTGCGCCCCTTCAGCTGCTATGATTTTGTGCTGTTCATCAGCAATCTGTCCATTACCACCGCCTACGCAACATGGCTGCAGATTCTGCTGATTGGGCTGGGCATTGCACTGCTGATTCTGGGGATGGTGTGGCTCTTTTTCCATGCGCCGCGCGCGCGGGTGTACAGAAAAAAGTCGCTTTTGTATTCTGCGGCGCTGGCGACGGCGCTGGCGGTATGCACCGTGCCCTATGCGGCGGCATACCGGGATTTTTCCGAGCCGCTGGAGGCGTATTCCCTGTATGGCTTTGCCTACAGCTTTGGCCGCAGTCTGGTGAGCCGCGGCGTGGACAAGCCCGAAAGCTACGATGATTACACGGTCAATGAGATTCTGGAGGAAGTGGGCGAAACGGAGGAACTGACGGCGGAGGAGGCAGCGAAACTGCCCAATGTGGTGGTGGTGCAGCTGGAATCCTTCTTTGATCCGGCCAACCTTCTGGGCGTGACGTGCTCGGAAAATCCTGTTCCTGTATTTACGAGCCTCAAGGAAACCTCCTCCACGGGGATTCTGTATGTGCCGGTGATTGGCGGCGGCACGGCCAATGTGGAATTTGAGGTGCTCACGGGCATGAACATCACGCACTTTGGCACGGGAGAATATCCCTACAGCACCGTGCTGCAGTCCGAAACCTGCGAAACGATGGCCTATGATCTCAAGAAGCTGGGATACGACACGCATGCCATCCATAATCATATGGGCACGTTCTATCAGCGGCATAAGGTGTTTTCCATGCTGGGCTTTGACACGTTCACGCCGCTGGAATACATGCAGAATTATCATAAAAACGCATTGAACTGGTGCTGCGACGATGTGCTGACGGGCTGCATCATGGATGCGCTGGCTTGCAGCGACAACCGCGATTTTGTCTTCACGGTGTCCGTGCAGGGACATGGCGATTATCCTTCGGAGGCACCCGAAACACCCTATGCCATTACCAGCACGGGGCTGGAAGATGACGATGCGCTGCGCAATGCGTTTGAGTATTACATCAACCAGCTGCATGAAACGGACGCGTTCATCGGTGAGCTGATTGAAGCGCTGGAAGGCTATGATGAGCCGGTGCTTCTGATTCTGTACGGCGACCATCTGCCCGCGCTGGCGTGCGACAAGGAAGACCTGCGCACGGGCAGCCTGCTGGCGTCGGAATATGTGATCTGGACCAACGATGACTGCCTGATGCGGGAAGAGGCGGATCTGCATGCCTATCAGCTGATTCCGCATGCGCTGGAGAGAGTGGACATCAGCAACGGCGTGATGATGCGTTTTCATCAGCAGTGCAGCGAGGATGAGGACTATCAGGAGCAGCTGCGCGTGCTGGAGTATGACATGCTCTACGGTGACAAGGTGATCTATGATGGCGAGATGCCCTATCCGCGCACGGACATGCGTATGGGCGTGAAGGATATCATCGTGACGGATGCGGTGTTCAACGGCACGCACCTGATTGTGAAGGGGGAGAACTTCACCCTCTCCAGCGTTGTGTATGCCGACGGCAAGGAACTGAAGACCTCACTGGTGGACAGCAGCATGCTGGTGGCATCGCCCACGCTGCTGGCACATGTGAGCGTGGGCGATGAGATTCTTGTCGCGCAGGTGGCGGAGGACTCAACCGAACTGGGGCGCTCCAACAGCGTGATCTGTATGGAGCCGTAACGGACGGCGAAAAAACTGCAATCAAAAAACCGTCGGAAGCAGGCGATGCTTTCCGGCGGTTTTTGTGCGCGTGTGCTTCTCAGAAGGTGTATCTGACGCCCTGACGCATGAAGACGCCGTCTGTCAGCGTGATTTTCAGAATCACGGTATTCTCGTCCTGCTCGTTGATATGCCCGTTGCCATACCAGGAAGCGAAGGCGGTGCGCAGGGCTTGCAGAAGCGAAGCGTTTTCCATCAGCAGCACATGCCCAAGATTCTCGCCCATGCCGTGACCTGTGAACCATTCCCCGCACAGCGCAACGACGGGATGCTGTGCGATGTGCTGCATTTTGTTGGATGCCGCGCTGGTGATGCAGTAAAATGCGCCGTTCTGATAAAGCGCGTTGATGGTGCGCACATGCGGCGTGCCGTCTGAAACGGTAGCCAGCGCCAACAGGGAATCCTTCCCAAAGCGCTCGCGCATCAGCGCGTCAATTCGTTCTTCCATAATGACTCCTGATGATATTTCTTTCCGGAATTGGCCGGTGAAGGCAGCCGGATGGAATGAATGCATAAAGAACGGGGGAGAAGCTCCGGTCGGCGAAGCCTCTCCCCACACAGTATTTGTTTATTTCAGCATGCCTTCCAGCCAGCAGGCGGGGGCGGTCAGACCCATCACCTGCGCCACGGTGGGCGCTACGTTGGCCAGACCGAACGCACCGTCCTTGAGCGCATGCGGCTCGGTATCCCAGAGGATGAAGGGAACGGGGTTGAGAGAGTGCGCGGTCTTGGGCTGCATTTCGCCCTTTTTGCTCTTTTGCAGCATCTCATCGGCATTGCCGTGGTCAGCCGTCACCATCAGCACGCAGCCATGCGCCTTGCAGGCATTCCATACGCGCCGGAGCTCCAGATCCACGCTCTCCACGGCGATGCGGGTCGCGTCCATATTGCCGGTGTGTCCCACCATATCGCCGTTTGGATAATTGCAGCGGATAAAGCCGTATTTTCCGCTTTCGATGGCGGCAATCACCTTGTCGGTCACCTCGGCGGCTTTCATCCAGGGCGCTTCGTCAAAGGAACGCACATCGGAGGGGATTTCTTCAAAGGTTTCCAGCTCCTCAGAGAACTTTTCGGAGCGGTTGCCGTTCCAGAAATAGGTCACATGGCCGTACTTCTGGGTTTCGGACACGGCGTACTGCGGGATGCCGGCGGCTACCAGCAGCTCGCTGAGGGTGTTGCGGATGGCGGGCGGGGAGACCAGGAAGCGCTGGGGGAGCTTGAGGTCGCCGTCATACTGCAGCATGCCGGCATAGAGCACATCAGGCGTGCGGCCGCGGTCAAAGGCGTCAAAATCAGCATAATCAAAGGCCATGGAGAGCTCCAGCGCGCGGTCGCCGCGGAAATTGAAGAGCACAACGCTGTCGCCGTCCTCGATGGCGCCCACAGGCTTGCCGTCCTTTGCGATGACAAAGGCGGGCAGATCCTGGTCGATGGCGCCGGTTTCATTGCGGTAGGTTTCCACCGCTTCACGGGCGGAGGCAAACTGACGGCCTTCGCCGTGCACATGGGTTTCCCAGCCGAGCTTGACCATGCCCCAGTTGGCCTGATAGCGGTCCATGGTCACCTTCATGCGGCCGCCGCCGGAGGCGATGCAGGCGTTGAAGGTGTCGTCGTTGAGCGCAGCCATGAAGGATTCGATGTCGTCCACATATTGCAGCGCGGAGGTGGCGGGCACGTCGCGGCCATCCAGCAGGGCATGCACGCGCACGGTTTTCACGCCCGTTTCCTTGGCGTTCTGAATCAGCGCCTTGAGGTGGGAGATGTTGCTGTGCACATTGCCGTCGGACAGAAGACCGATAAAGTGCATAACGGAGTGCTTCTCAATGCAGCGGGAGGTCAGCTCCTGCCAGGTGGCGGATTCAAACAGCTTGCCCGATTCGATGGATTCGTTGACCAGCTTGGCGCCCTGTGCATAGACCTGACCGCAGCCCAGCGCATTGTGCCCCACTTCGCTGTTGCCCATGTCGTCATCCGAGGGCAGCCCCACGGCGGTGCCGTGCGCCTGAATGACGGTGTTGGGGCATGTGTTCATCATTTCGTCCAGAGTAGGGGTATGGGCATGCATCACCATGTTGCCAAGATCCTTGTCGGTCTTGCCGACGCCGTCCATCACGACCAGCACAACGGGCTTTTTATTCATAGCAGGGTCATATCCTTCCACAATAGTATTGCAACGGAATTGCATTGGGCGCATTTGCGCACCGAATTATTATACCATTCAAAAGGGGCGCATGTCAATGCGCCCCGGTCAGTCGGCTCTGGCCCTGCCAACGGGAATCAGCACGGCGCAGGGCGTCTTTTCCTGTCTGCTGTTCGGGTGATGGGAAAGCGCCTGCTCCAGCAGGGAGAGCTGCTCATTGCTAAGATCCTCCAGAGAATCAAACATGGCGGCAAAGTGATGCCGGAAAATATAGTTTGAATACTCGTCATACAGCGCACGGCCGCGGTCGTTGATATGCACGATGATATTTTTCTTATTGCCGGAGATATAGAATTTCTCAACCAGTCCTTTTGCCACCAGCACGTTGATCATCTTGGAAAAGGAGGACAGCGTGATGCCAAGCCGTCGGGCGATGGTGGACATGTTCTGGTTGAGCTCTTCATTTTCCAGCAGGTATTCCAGCACCTGAATCTGCGAGAAGGAAACGGAAAGGCCGGTCTTGGGGTAGGTCAGCTCTTTTTTGTAGACGGACGCATATACATTGCAGTAATGAATCAGCTGTTCTACGACGCCGCGGTAGCGGCCCATCCATTTCAGATACAAATCGATCACCTCAGTGCAGAATAATAAAGCCTTTCCATTATAGCCAATGCATCCGGATATTACAACCATATTTTTATTTCTCCGCTGTTTCTTTGCAGCCACGGCGGAACGCACCGAAGAAAGCACGCAGGGGGAAAATTGTTGCCGACAAAAAATATAATATGGAACAACGAAAAAATAATCTGGACAAGCCATATGAAAACGGTTATAATACATACAGATAATTCCATACGCGGTTCCTCTGCGGTATGATGTGCTTTCATGCCGCTGGATCAATAAACAAAAGGAAGAAGGAAAAGCAATGAACAAGAAGCGTATTCCTCTGTTGCTTCTGGTGGTATCGCTGGTGCTCGTACTGGTTGGCAGCGTATTTGGCCAGATGTTCAACACCTCGTTCTACCAGACCAGCGTAAAGCGCATCTCCTTTGAGACCGAGCGCGGCACGCTCAGCGGTCT
>CAMGDO010000016.1 GCA_946042585.1 uncultured Clostridia bacterium | reverse complement strand
ATTCCTCTACGTCTCGTGGGCTCGGAGATGTGTATAAGAGACAGGGCATATTCAGCGATACGCCAGGCACATTCACGCCCTTGCGGCTGGCAATCGCGCCGCCCGCCGTCACGGTGCAGAGAATGTCCTCGCCGCAGATTTCCTCCACCTTCATGGCCACGCGCCCGTCGTCAATGAGCAGCCTGTCGCCATCGTGCAGCTCCCGGGGCAGCTCCTTATAGCTGACGGACGCGATTTCGCCATTGCCCGTCACCTCGCGGGTCGTCAGCGTGAAGCGCTGTCCGGTCACAAGCTCCGCCCTGCCATCCGCGATTTCGCGCAGACGGATTTCAGGGCCCTTTGTATCCAGCAGCACAGCTGCGGGCACGCCCATTCGATCGCGCACCGCGCGGAAGCGCTCCATCATTTCCCGGTGTGATTCATGCGTGCCGTGGGAAAAATTGAACCGCGCCACATTCAGCCCCGCGCGCAGCATGCGCTCCATGGTCTTTTCATCCGCGCTGGAGGGGCCGAGCGTGCACACAATTTTCGTCTTTCTCATCATTGCCTCCTGAAAAATGCAGCTTCTTCCGCTCACACAATAGCACAGGCCATACACGCTTTCAAGCACGATCTTTCGGCTTTTTGCCGCCAGATGAAGCATTTCAGCGAATCAGGACAAAGCCGCCCTCCGAAGGGCGGCTTTTCTGATTATATGCCCAAATCCTCCATAAAGTAGGCACGGGTGAACGCCTTGCGGCCGTTCTCATCCCACACCTCCATGCGGAAATACTGATCCTCCTCCAGCAGGTCAAAGGTCACATCCGTCAGATACCCCTCGCCCACAACGCCCGCATGGCAGCTGCGCCCCTGCCGCTTGCTGCGCGCGTCACACTTGAGAAATGCCTGCTTCACCCGTTCGCCGCAGGTCAAATGCACCTTGCCGTCCTCCACATACAAATCCAGAATCTCCGGGCCCTGGGAGGCATAGAAATCGCCGCGCTCCAGCGCCTGAATGATGCTTTCATAGCTGAGCTTCTCCGCCTTGATCATATTGAAGCCGCCAAAAGAATCGGAAGAGGGGTCATCCAGCGGCACCTTGTTATGGTTGTCGTCATTGGCCAGGGCGTAAATCTTTCTGCCCAGATGCAGCATCCGGTCATAGTCGCGCGCGTCGTCGCCGGGGAAGCCCGCGTCCACGCAGGTGCCGTGGTTGTACACCTCCATGGCGTACATGCCCTCATAGAAGCCGTATTCCTGCACCGTTTCCAGCGACCAGGAGGGATGGTTGTAGGCCACCAGATAGCCCGCCTTCACCGCCTCCGCCATCAGGCGGTTGATGCTGCGCGCGTTGTAGCGGCGCTTCACCAGCTCGCCCACGCGCGGCAATTCTTCCGGGCGGAAGCCGTTTTTCTGGCTGTATTTCACATAATCAGGGTCCACATACACCATTTCCTTCAGATCAGGACGGCGGGCGATGAAATTCAGATGGCAGGTGCGCATATAGCGTCCGTCGTCCATGTTTTCCTTCACATACGCCTCATAGCCGTTGATCATAAGAAAATCATCAGTGCTCAGATCGCTGTGATCCATCATGATCTCATGATCGGTGATGGCCAGCACGCTGTAGCCATGCGCGCGATAGGCGTCGCGCAGCGCTTCAGGCGATAATCTGCCATCGGAAACGGTGGAATGGCAATGCAGATTGGCCTTGAAAAAACGGCCTTCCGGGGGGAGCAGATACTTTTTCATCGGCTATTCTTCCTTTCTGGCATTTCTGTCGTTCACGCGAAATTATGTTCATTATAATGCCATCCCATTTTTCTGTCAATCGCATATCCGTTCCGAAACGGCGCGCCTTTTCCTGGTTTTCTTCCATATTTTGCATGAAAACCCGTCCCTGCGCCGTTCTATGAATGAATCCACCGCAAAGGAGTTCACATTGCCATGAAGAAATGCCTGCTCTTGTCCCTGCTGTGCCTGCTTATGGCTTTTCCGGCGCTGTCTGAGGGTGTGCAAGCCTTCACACAGGGGCAGTACACCTATATTCTCACGCCCGAGGGCGCTGTCATCACAGCGTTTGATTTTGACAGCCTCTCCTCCAGCGTCATCGACGTGCCCGACACGCTGGGCGGCCAGAGCGTGGTATCCATTGCGGACTATGTATTTGACACCTTTGAATACCGCTTTGAAAAGCTCCTGCACATCCGTCTGCCCCGCTCCCTGCGCACGCTTTCGGAAGGCGCCTTTCATTGCTGCCATGACGCCGGCATCATCGAGCTGCCCGCGTCGCTTGAAGTGATTCCCGAAAACTGCTTTTTCCATGTCAGCGCCCGGATTCTGGTGGATGAAGACAATCCGTATTTCACCGTGCAGGACGGCTGCCTGATTGACACGCGCACAGGCACGCTGTTCTATGTCGCTCCTCACACCGCTGCGCTGCCCGCCGTGCGCCGTCTGGGCGACGGATGCCTGGCCAATTTTGAGACAGTATCCTGCCTGACGCTGCCCGATGGTCTTCTATCCATCGGCGCATTTGTCTTCTATGATGATCCCTGGCTGGAAACGCTGGTGATGCCTGACACCGTCGATACCGTCTCCCCCTATGCCATCTATGCCTCCAGCATCAAAAGCCTCACGCTGTCGCGCAGCCTCACCCGCATCCCCACGGCCTTTTGCGATGCGCCGCTTGAAAGCGTATTGATTCCCGCATCGGTGGAGATGGTGGAATACGGCGCGTTCAGCCCCGCCACCGTGCTGATCACAGAAAGCGAAAGCACGGTGATCGAATCCTGCGAGAGCTATCTGCTTCGCACGCAGGAGCTTGCACAGCTGCTGCCAGACGGCGCGCTGTCTGTGCCGGGCGCGCTCGGCATGACGCAGCTGGAGGATATCTGCGTGCCGGACGCATCAATGGATGCCTGCCTGGTCATCGCTTCGCAGGAGGACTCGCTCTATCTCATCATTCTGGAAAAGCAGGACGGCGTCTGGCGGCTGAGCGCGCAAAGCGACACCCTCCTGCCGCTCTCATACAGCAGCCTTTCCTGGTCGCTGCGCGGGGAGGACGGGGGCTTCATCCTGCAAAGCGATCAGGACGTCATCGCCCTGCTGCGGGATGAAAGCGGCGTCTGGCAGGTCGCGCGCGGAGCCGCAGGCGCTTTCACCTTTGCCCTTGCCAACGGCGGCACGGCGCTGGCGGTGTATTCGCCCGATCTGCCCGCTTTCAGCACGGTGCTTGTGCCGCTCAGCGCCGATCTTTCGGTGAATGGCTATCGTCCCGCCGAAATTTCTGCCCTGTGCGAGGAGGCGAAAGACCGCCTGAACGACGCGCCGCTGCTGCCCGCCACGGGCGAAAGCGACGCGCTGCCGCAGGGCGACATCATCGCCTTTGCTCCCAATCGCACCTGGCCCGTCTACGCAGGCCCCGGCACGCAATACGCGCGTCTGGGCGACCGCCGCAACGCCGTCGTATCCACCAACGACTGGATTCAGGTGCTGGGACAATCGGGCGACTGGCTGCTGATTCAATACAATATCAGCGATGGGCGCAACCGCTTTGGCTATATTTCCGCCCAGGCGCTGCCCCGGGGCGTCAGCGTGCCCGCCCTGACCTTCACCTCGCGCAGCGCCGTGCTCACCGGATATGTCACCGACGACCCGCTGCGCTCCTGCGCCGCATGCTTTTCTGCCCCCGGCGAGCCCTGCACCGTGCTTGGCACGCTGGGCAGCGATTTTCTCTATGTCGAAGCCCTTTCCCCGGAGGGCGCGCTGTATCGCGGCTTTATGCCCGCGCAGCCCTGACGCAGGGCGGTTTGCTTCTCCGGCACAATAAAAAAGGCAGTCCGAAGACTGCCTTTTTTATTTCTTTATTCCCCCAGCTCGCGGTTTCTCTCGCAGGCTGCGCGCACAGCGCGCATGACCGTGCCGCGGAACGCGCCGTCCTCCAGCTGCGCCACACCGGCAATGGTGCTTCCGCCGGGAGAACACACGCTGTCCTTAAACTCCGCGGGATGCACGCCGTTTTCCAGCGCCATCTGCGCCGTGCCCAGCAGCATCTGCCGCGCATAGAGCAGCGCCTGCTCGCGCGTCAGCCCGCACTGCACGCCGCCGTCAGACAGCGCCTCAATAAACAGGCTGGCAAAGGCCGGGCCGCAGCCCGCCACTGCGCTGGCGGCGTCCATTTTTCCTTCGTCGATCCGGTCAAACCGTCCGGCATGCGCCATCAGGCGCAGGTATTGCTGCACATGGGGCGCGGCGTCCATCGTATGGCAATAGGTGATCATGCCCGCGCCCACCGCGCAGGGAATGTTGGGCATGATGCGAATCACCGGATACGCGCCAAACATGCGCTGAATGCTCGCCATCTCCAGCCCCGCCGCCATGGACACCAGCACCAGTTTTTCGCTGTCTGCCAGCGCGGGCGCGATTTCCTGCGCCAGCTCAGCCATCATCTGCGGCTTCACGCCCAGCACCACATACCGGCTGTGCGCCGCCGCCGTGCGCGTATCCACCGCCTCGCATCCCAGCGCCGCCGCCAGCGTGCGGGCCTTTTCCCCGTCCCGGTCGCTCAGCGCAATGCGTACGCCCGCGCATCTGGCCGCAGCTGTCGCCAGCGCTCCGCCCATATGACCGCAGCCGATGAACCCCAGATCATACTGCATGCTTCCCTGTTCCTTTCTCCGTTTTGCCCCGCGTCAGATCTGATCGCCCTCGATGTGATTTAGGAAGTGCAGCATCTTCTCCGCCACCATCTGACCATTCACATAGAAGCTGCACAGATACTCCTCCTCGGCGGGATAGTTATACCGCATGGTGAAATAGAGACGCTCGCCAGGTTCAATCGTGGTCTGCTGCCACCCATTGCACACTGTGCCGTCCTCAGCCGGATAAATTTCATCGATGGTGACAGTCTGCGAGCCCGTATTTTCCACATAGAGCAGATAGCCCAGCGTGTGTCCTTCTTCCAGCGTGGTGAAGTTCGCCGTATCGCCGATATCGCGCAGCCATTCTCTATCCTCGTCAAATTCAGCGATCGTCACTTCATAGGTCAGCGTTTCGGGCAGCGGCGAAGTGCTGTTATCGAAATACAGCCGCTCCTGCACCGCCAGCACGTCGTTGACATACCAGCCAAGCAGCACGCTGCCCATAAAGGGGCGGGTATTGGTAATGGTGAAACGCTGCCTGCCATATGCGGCAATCTCGATGCCCGTCCAGACCTCATTCATTTCCCCGTCTTCCGCGTAGTCCACATCCACCGTCACAGCCTGACCCGATGCGTTTTCCACCACCAGGGCGTAGCTGAGGAAATGCCCTTCAGGCAGGGCAGCGAAATCCGCCATCGTTCCCATATTCTGCACAAATTTTCTGTTTTCATCCACCTCGGCGATGTACATTTCATAGGTCAGCGCCTGGTCCACCGCCGCAGTGCTGGAGAAATTCAGATGTCCCTGCACGACCTGCGTATCGTTGACATACCAGCTGAAAAGCGGGCTGCCCGTAAAGGGCGTTTTCTTGCGAATGGTAAAGCGTCTGAAGGTGTTTGCCTCCACCACAACGTCTTCCCATTCATTGTCCCATTGCCCGTCCTCGCTGGGGCGGATATCGATCTTCACGTCATGATCCGTCGGATTGGACACATGCAGGGTATAGCCCAGGCAATGTCCCTCCGGCAGCGCGGCATAATCCGCCGTATCGCCCAGCGCCTGCACAAACTTCGAGTTCTCATCATATTCGCTGATATACATCTCAAAGGTCAGTCCGGAAATATCGGTGGTCTGGTTTTCCACGGTCAGCGTCACATCGCTCACAATCGTTTCATCCATATACCAGACCCAGTGCATGGCGGCGTCCAAGGGCGTGACCTGGCTCTTGCCAAAACGCTGCGTCTGGCCCGGTGCGAGCGAGACACCCTGCCAGCCGGACAGCATTCTGTCATCCAGCATCGGCGCAATGTCAAAGGTGATGGTCTCGTCGCTTATGTTGGTCACCTCGATGATCACGGCTAAATAATGCCCCTCGTCCAGATAGGCAAAGTTGGCGCTTTCGCCCAGATACCCGCAAAACGCGCCGTTCTCGTCATACTCCGCCAGGCAGACCCTGAAGGTGCATTTCTCCTGCACGGTCTTTTCCGCCTTGCCGTTGGTAAAGAGCAGCGCTTTTTCGGCAATGGTCTCGCCGTTCACCGTGTAGGTATAGGTGCGCGTTTCAGCAAAGGGCGTGCTGAAAAGCCGGGCAAAGCGGCGCGTTTCACCGGCGGCGATCACCGTGGTTTTCCACGGGGTCTTGCTCTCCCCGTTCTCCGCCGCCTGCACCGTCACCTCCCGGCTTTGCGTGCCGGTATTGGTCAGATTGAGCACATACGCCAGCCTGTGCCCCTCGATGAGTTCGGTAAAGTCCGCCGCATCGCCGATCTCCTGCACGAACTGATTGTTCCCGTCATACTCGGCAATGTACACATACCCCTCCAGATCGCCGGCGGATGCCTGTGCCGACAGCGGCAGAATCAGCAGCACGCTCAACAGCACGCTCAAAAACAGAACTGTCCTCTTCATCGAACTGTACCTCCCCGTTGCTTCCACAAAGCTCTCCAAAGCTCCCCCGCCGGGAGCAGCATAACAGCGCCTTCCCCCGCTCCTGCCTGACAGGCAGCGCAAAAAAGGCTCATATCCATTGCGATTATATCAAATTCCGCTTTTTCCCACAACCTGAAAGCCTTCGCACATTGAACGAAAAGCGAAGAAAATACAGTATTCAGCGCGCCGCGCTGCGTCTTGCGCGCGCAGAGAGGGCCGCGGCGGTCAGATAGAACGCCAGCACGGGCAGGGCGTACAAAAGCGCGCCCGAAAAGGCATAATCGGTATTTCCCCGGACGATGTCATTGAATGCGGTGGACAGCGGGCGCAGCCGCTCGTCGGGCAGAAGAATCAGCGGCTGCTCGACCATGTTCCACACCTGCGCGAAAAACAGCAGCGCCAGCGCGCCCATCCCGGGCGCAATCTGCGGCAGCAGCACATGGCGAAGAATCTGCAGCGCGGAATCCGTCTCCAGCGAGGCTGCCTCCCACTGGCTGTCGTCCACCGTGCGCAGCAGCACGCACACCGTCAGCGGACCGATGGGCGAGAAGGTATTGAGCAGAATCACGCTGAAGTAGCTGTCATACAGTCCGCACATGAGGCTGAGCCGGTAAACGGGCAGCATGATGATCTGAAACGGCGAGAGCAGCGACAGCACATACAGGATGAGCAGCGGACGCTGCCAGCGGCGGGGCAGACGCGACAGGAACAATCCCGCCCCCAGCGCCACGGGCATGGCAAACGCCAGCGACGCGCCCGTGATCAGAATGGAATTGCGAAACTGCCGGCCGTAGGCGTCGTCGCCCAGCGCGCAGGCGAACTGTTCCAGCGTCAGTCGCAGCATACCGGGCGCGGCCTTCTGCTCAAAAACCGCCTGCGCCGTCTGCGGCGGCAGAAAGGACAAAAACACCAGCGCGCCCACCGGCAGCAAAAACAGCGTCAGAAAGAACGCAAGCAGCAGGCCTGGGGCTTTCTTCATCGCTTTCCCCCCTCCCGGCGTCTCCATAAGGGATAGACCAGCGCATACAACAAAAGCGACAATGCCGTCAGGCTCACGGCGCTGGCAGCCACGTTCTGGAAGTTCAGCTTATTGAAGTGATTGCTGATATAATGCTGAATCATATACATATTGCGGCAGGGATAGGCGCCAAACAGCAGATAGCTCTCCTTGTACAGCTGAAAGGCATACATGAGCAGCACCAGCAGCATCAGCCCCGCATGCGCTTGCGCGCAGGGAAGGCTGATGCACAGATAGGTGCGCAGCGCGCCCGCGCCGTCCAGCGCCGCCGCTGAAAGAATATCCCGCTCCACGCCGCGCAGCCCCACATACAATAACACAGCCGCCGTGCCGCTGTATTTCCACAGATACAGGCTCACCAGCGCGCCATAGGCGCTGCCCGGACTTGTGAAGGCGGAGGTGTGAAACACCGCCTGCCACAGCGTGGTGATGGACACGGACGGAGTGAACAGCGGCAGCACCAGAATAAATAGCGCCGGTATCGTCCGCCGCACGCGCAGCAGCAGAAATGCCAGCACTCCCGCCAGCAGCGCCGCGCCGCCCACCGTCATCAAAAGAATCGTCAGAGTGTTTTTCACCGCCAGCCTGAAGTTCGTATTTCCCAGCACCCGGATATAGTTGCTCAGCCCCGCAAACTCGCGGGCAAAGCTGTTGTTCAAAAGCGAATACCAGCCCGTCATGCCAAAGGGCACAATATAGAGCGCAAAGAACATAAGCGCCGCGGGCAGCCCCAGCGCGCACAGCTTCAGGTCAACGGCACGTTTGCTCCCCTTCATTCGCTCAGCACCATCTCAGCGCGCATCTGGCAGATCTGCGCATATTCCGCGGGCGACAGCGTGCCGTCCATGAGCTGCGGATAAAGCTGTTTCCACTGATCTTTGTACAGGTCGCCCACATAGTAATCCTGCACGGCATTTTCCATGATCGCATACCACACGCGCTTGTTGCCGTCGGGATCGTTTTTCAGCTCCTTCTCCATATCCGCGCGCAGCAGGCAGCCGTTATTGGCACAATAGGCATTCTGCCGCAGCCTTTCGCGCGTAAACAGCAGGGAGATAAGATACTTTGCTTCCTCGCGGCAGGGGGAATTGGCGTTGATCACCGTGCGCGCCACATTCACCGGATAGCGCGTCTGCGCGTCAAACACCGGCGGCAGTATCAGCTCTCCATACGCGCCCTCCACCGCCATCTGGTAGCTGACGGCGCAGTCGCTGCGAAGCAGCGCGCGCGGATTGCCGCCGTCCGTTCTGAACAGCACCAGCTCCTCCCGGCACAACTGCGTCCATTTTTCCAGCGCGTCCACAAATTCCTTTGCGTCATAGCGCGCCGTGCCTTTCAGCACGTCCACGGTGTTGGCATTGTACTGCACCAGAAAATACGGCAGCGTGCCGATGTTGTCCTCCAACAGCCAGATCTTCTCCGCATGGCAGTCGTTATACTGCTTCACCTGCTCTGCCAGCGCGAAAAAGTCCTCCCATGTCCACCCGTCGCGGGGGATTGCAGCGCCCAGGCTGTCCGCCAGAGATGTGTTCACGCTCCACAGATAGGGGTTATAAAACTCGGGAATCCCCAATAGATGCCCTTCCGCCGTCACGGGCGCAAGCACATCCGCGCATTCGCTGAGCACCTGGGCAATCTGCGGTATCTCCTCCAGATTGACTGACGCTCCCGCGCGGTACATATCCATGCTGGAAATCAGGGTGTAATTTTCCTGAATGGTGGTCACATCATATCCTTCCGTGCCCGCCATGATGCCCGTGGCGATCACGCGCACATCGTTGATCCAGCTTTCCGTCACCCTGATGTCGGGGTATTTTTCGGCAAAGTCTGCCAGCGCCGCCTCCACCAGAGGGCTTGGCTCCTCCAGGCCGAAAAACGTATTGAGCAGCGTCAGCGTGCGCGCCTTTTCTGCTTTGCTGCCTGCCAGCGAAACGGCATACAGCTCCCTGCCGTCCTCAGACAGGGTATAGAGCGTATCGGCATTGCGCCGCAGCCCCATGCTGAGCCCGGGCCAAAGCAATTCGCTCGTCCGGCTTTCGCCCGTGGCGGCGTTGATCTCAATCAGCCCCGCCTGAAGCTTTGCATCCCGCAGGGCATAGATATACAGAGCGCCCTCCCGGCTCTGGCCGATCTGCACATAGCAAAGCCCCTCCGCCCTGACCGGCGGATTCAGCAGCACATCCTCCGTCTGCATGCGCCGAATCACGGACAGCAGCCCCGTTTCCCGGCTGTATGTGCACACATAGCCGCCATACACGGCGATGGCAGAGATGCTTTCGTTCTGCCAGCCTGCCACCTCCAATTTGATCACGGCATAGGGCATGCTGCTGCCCCGGTCCACCGCCCAGTAAATGCAGCCGTCGTCGCCCAGCAGATACAGCCAGTCCGCCGCCTCCATCTGCACCACGGCAAAATCCGTTTCCAGCGTGCGCACAGCGCTCTGCCCGCTGCCGGGGGTAAAGGTGCAGATGCTTTGCTGTCCGTCCTGCACGCTCAGGCAGTACAGCCGCTCGCCTCCGGCGGCCACATGCGACACGTTCTGCAGCGTGCCCGCCTCCGTCCGGATCATCTTTTCGGTATCGTAACAGCTGATGATTCCTTCTTCCGTCACCGTCCACACATACGAATCGCTCACCGCATAGCGCATGCGGGCAGAGGAGCGGATCACCGGCTTTTCCAAGGGCACGCAG
>CAMGDO010000015.1 GCA_946042585.1 uncultured Clostridia bacterium | reverse complement strand
GTCTTGGGCTTGCGTTTGTGGAATTGAATCTCAGCTTCCCGCTGTGCGTCAGGGATTGTCTGGACGCTTCGCATCTGAACGCGCTGCGGGAACGCTACGGGATTTATTTCACCATGCATCTGGACGAGGAGCTCTCTCCCTGTTCCTTCACCCGCTCCGTCCGGGAAGCCTGCGTGCAGTCCGCCGTGTCCGCCATTCGGCTTGCGCGTGAAACCGGCACGCCGACTGTCAACCTGCACTGGCCGCGCGGCATTTTTGTGACGCTGCCCGACCGCGTGGTCTATCTGTATGAAAGCTACCGCGAGGATTATCTGCGCTATACCCGCGCCTTCCGCGACGCATGCGCGCAGGCTTCGCAGGGGCAGGTGCGCGTGTGCATAGAAAATACCAGCGGTTTTCTCCCTTTTCAGCAGGAAGCCATAGAGCTGCTGATGGAGGAGCCCGTTTTCGGTCTGACGCTCGATATCGGGCACGACTATACCGTTGGACGGGTGGACGTTCCCTTCTATGCGTGTCACGCCAATCGCCTGCATCATATGCATGCGCACGATTCCTCCGGCAGGCACTGCCATCTGGCATTCGGCACGGGCGAAGACAATGTGACCGCCCAGCTGCAAAAGGCCAAAGCCGCCGGCGCCCGCGTGGTCATTGAGGTGAAAACCATCGCCGCGCTGACTGAAAGCGTGCAGAAGCTGCGCGGCATGCCATTGTAAGCTGCGAAAAGCATCCTGCTCCCCCAACGCCCCGAAATTACATTCCACAAAGGAGGCTCCTGTCCATGCGTGAAATCAAAAAGGCCGTTGTCACCGTGCTGGGTATCGACTGCAAGGGCATTATTGCCCATATCAGCGCCGTGCTGTATGACAATGATGTAAATATTCTGGATATCTCCCAGACCGTGCTGGAGGATTATTTCAATATGGTGCTCATCGCCGACGTATCCTCCTGTGCGTTTGAAAAGCTGTCAGCCGATCTGACTATGCTGGGTGAAAAGCTTGGGCTGCAGATTCGCGTGCAGCGCAGCGAGATTTTCGAAGCCATGCATCAGGTGTAAGGAGGACGGCAAGCGATGGTAACCACTTCGCAGATTCTTTCCACCCTGCAGATGATTGACCGCGAAAAGCTGGATGTGCGCACCATCACCATGGGCATATCCCTGCTGGGCTGCGTATCGGATGACGAACAGCGCCTGTGCGACAAGGTCTACGACCATATCTGCCGTCAGGCCAAAGATCTCGTGCGCGTCGGCGAAGACATTGAGCGCGAATTCGGCGTGCCCATTGTCAACAAGCGCATCTCCGTCACGCCCGCCGCGCTGATCAGCGGCGGCATCAAAAACCCCGCGGCGCTGGCCAGAGCGCTGGATCGCGCCGCAAAAACCACGGGCGTCAACTTTATCGGCGGCTATTCCGCGCTGGTGCACAAGGGCATAACATCTGCGGATCGCCGCCTGATGGAATCCATTCCCGAAGCGCTGGATACAACCGATTTTCTGTGCTCCTCCGTCAATATCGGCTCCACCCGCGCCGGCATCGATATGGACGCCGTGCGCCTGATGGGACAGATGATCAAAGCCACGGCGGAGCGCACCGCCGACCGCAGCGGCATCGGCTGCGCAAAGCTGGTGGTATTCTGCAATGCAGTAGAGGATAATCCCTTCATGGCGGGCGCATTCCATGGCCCCGGCGAGGGCGACTGCGCTGTCAGCGTGGGCGTATCCGGCCCCGGCGTGGTCAAATCCGCGCTGGAGAGCGTGCGCGGCGAACCCTTTGACGTGGTAGCCGAAACCATCAAGCGTACCGCCTTCCGCATCACACGCGTAGGGCAGCTGGTGGCGCGCGAGGCATCCCGGCGGCTGAATGTGCCCTTCGGCATTGTCGATCTCTCCCTTGCCCCCACGCCCTCGGTGGGCGACTCGGTGGCAGCCATTCTGGAAGAGATGGGGCTGGAATCCTGCGGCACGCACGGCACCACAGCGGCGCTGGCGCTGCTCAACGACGCTGTAAAAAAAGGCGGCGTGATGGCCTCCTCCCATGTGGGCGGCCTGTCGGGCGCGTTCATCCCCGTCAGCGAGGATGTGGGGATGATTGCCGCTGCCGAGCGCGGCGCGCTGACGCTGGACAAGCTGGAAGCCATGACGTGCGTGTGCTCCGTAGGTCTTGATATGATCGCCGTGCCGGGCGATACCACCGCCGAAACCATCTCCGCCATCATCGCGGACGAGGCTGCCATCGGCATGGTCAACAACAAAACCACCGCAGTGCGCGTCATTCCCGTGCCGGGGGCCAAGATCGGCGACTCGGCAGAATTTGGCGGTCTGCTGGGCTATGCGCCGGTCATTCCCGTGCATCCCTTCAGCTCCCGCCTCTTTGTGGAGCGCGGCGGCCGCATCCCTGCCCCGCTGCACAGCCTGAAAAACTGACGCGCCGTTTGTCAGACAAAAAGAGCGGAACAGCCCGAATCGGAAAACCCGATTCTGCTGTCCGCTCTGCTGTTTTTTCATCGGATGCATGCGGTCCTTACGTCTATGCCTCCCGGCGCAGATGCTCAAAGCATTTGCTCAGATAGACTTTGTGTACGAGCGCGATGATGGTGTTTCTCAGCATCGTCTTTTCGTCGGTATCCTCCACGCCGATTACGTCCATTGTTTCCTTTTCGCCAAACACATACTGCATCACATTGTGCATCTCTGTGCGGAAATAATCATAGGCGCGCTGCGCGGTATAGGTTTTTTTCTGCACGGACACCAGCAGCCGGATATTGTCCATGGACAGAACCGACTTGGCCAGCGCAATAAAAATCACATAAGCAATCTGCTCGCGGTTATACTGTTTCTTGACCGGATTGTCCAGCAAGCCCTTTTTCACATAATTGCTGATCATCGACCCCGTCACCGGGCCCTCGCCCAGCGGCTCCAGGCATTCCGAAACATATTTGGCCGTCTGCTCAAGATACAGTCCGACATTGGGAATCTCGCTATACGCAGGCAGCTGAAAATCCCGAATGGACGCAGCGATCTCCGTTCTGGTCGTTTCGTTCATTATCTTTCCCCCCGAAGATATTTTATCGCAACCTGTTTACAAAGTCAACAATATCCTATAACAAGTTATTAAAAAACTCTTGACGTGTGTGGCCTGTTGGATGTAAAATAATAATCGATCGGTTTTTCAATAACCCCTTGTCAGTTTCCCGCGAGAAAGGAGATCATCATGCAGTACCGAATCGTATCCGATTCCTCCTCCAATCTTTTTTCTCTGCCGGGCGTATCCTACAGCGCCGTACCGCTCAAGATCATCACCCAGCAGAAGGAGTATGTAGATGACGCATCGCTGGACACCGAGCAGATGGTGGAAGAGCTGCGCCACGTAAAGGGCGCCACCAGCACCTCCTGCCCCAATATGCAGGAATGGCTCGACGCCTTTGAAGACGCCCAGTGCGTGTTTGCTGTATCCATCACCAGCAGCCTGTCGGGCAGCTGCTCCGCCGCCATGCAGGCGCGCGACGAGTACCTTGCCCTGCATCCCGACGCCAGAGTCCATGTGATAGACACCCTGTCCACAGGGCCTGAAATGGTGCTCATCATCGAAAAGATCGTCGACTGCATCGGCAAAGGCATGGACTTTGACGCGATTGTGGACACGGTGCAGAACTATATGAAGCGCACGCATTTGCTGTTTTCCCTGCAGTCGCTGATCAATCTGGCGCGCAACGGCCGGGTCAATGCCGCCGCAGCCGCGCTGGCAGGCGTGCTGGGTATCCGCGTAGTGGGCAAGGCCTCGGACGAGGGCACGCTGCAGCCTCTTCACAAATGCCGCGGAGAAAAGCGCATGCTGGAAGCGCTGCTGAACGAAATCAAAGCCACGGGCTTTGCCGGTGGCAAGGTGCGCATTGCCCATTGCCTCAATGAGCTGTCTGCCCGGGTGCTGCGCGATATGATTCTGTCCGTGTTCCCCACAAGCGACGTATCCATCGCGCCCTGCGGCGGTCTGTGCTGCTACTACGCAGAAAAGGGCGGCCTGATCGTGGGCTATGAGAGCAATTAAAGGCGGTTGACCAAAGCCGGGCAGCGCTTGCGCATCGCATGAAGCAACCTGCCGTATACACACTGTAAAAAATGCAATGAAGAAGCGAAATGCCTCTTCATTGCATTCTTTTTTATTCTGCTCACAGGATTTTCCTGTTCTGCTTTCGTGTCAGCAGCTGCTGCGCCGTATCCCCGGCGCTTTCCATCGCAGCCTCGTGCTTTCGCGGCTTTTTATCCGTCCGCTTCGGTTTTTCGCGAACGGCAGGCGCTTTTTCCCTTCGGCGCTGCTGAAGATGCGTCTCCAGCGCCACATCCCAGTTGAGCCTGCGCAGCGCTATATCCACCATCAGCAGCACCATCAGCGTCCACAAAAGCCCCTGCGTCAGATCCCGCCGCGCACGAACGGGCGCATTGCCCGCGCGCAGCAGCGTATCCTCTGCCGTCAGCATATCGCCGCCCGTCCGGGCTGTGAGCTCCTTCAGCGTGCTGCCGTCCCTTGCGCGCAGATCATATTCCCGCGAATAGCTCGCCACCACGCCGCCTTCCATACCGCCCAGCAGATTGCCTTCCGCATCATACTGCGTCACATGCAGCGCATATGCGCCCTCCTGCGCAGCGTCCATCACGCCTTCATACACGCCCTGCGCTGTCTCCTCCAACACAAGCGCCGTCTGTGTGCCATCGGGCAGCAGCGCCGTCATGCGCGTCTCAAGGCCGCTTTGTTCCGCCGCCGTACGGTATTCCACCTTCAATTGATTCCCGCTTTTCTGCGCAGTCAGCTCGCCGCTGCGCTCTTCTGCGGGCAGAGAAAACGCCGTCATGCCGCCATAGAACGCCACCGCATCTGTCCACGCCAGAAAATCCTGCGTCCATGCGCCGCGGCTGTCGCTGGTAAAGCACACCACGCGTCCCGCGCCATACTGCCACCAGGCCAGAATGGGATCCTCCCTGTCGCTGACCAGCGATACCGTAGC
Source organism: uncultured Clostridia bacterium (assembly GCA_946042585.1). GTDB lineage: Bacteria > Bacillota > Clostridia > Christensenellales > Aristaeellaceae > SFMI01. The sequence goes on along the minus strand of CAMGDO010000015.1, from coordinate 5,271 downwards.
CAGCGGTTTTTCCATAGAAGCCAGATAGCCGTCCAGATACGGGAAGCCGTCAAAATCCGTCAGTACCGACTGTTCAGTGACCTTAGGTGTAAATGTGCGATTCTGCACATACGAGCCCGACACCAGATAGGTTTCCTTGGTAAAGATTTTGGGCAGGTTGGAAAACTCATCCGCCGTAAAGGCGCGCCCCCCGCCGCGTTCAGCCAGCGTTTTGAGCAGTGTCTGATCCGCTCCGCTGCCCACCGCCACGGTTGTGAGGGTAATGCCGTTTTCCCGCATCACATCGCACAATGGCTCATAGCCCGAATCAGCAGCCTGACCATCGGTCAGGAAAATAATATGCTTCTGCTGCGTGTCGGCGCCTGCCAGCGCATAGGTCGCCTCGCGCAGCGCCGTATAGAACGCCGTGCCGCCATCGGGCCGCAGCGTGCCAATCATCTCCTGAATGCCCGCAATATCCTCTGCCTTCTGCAGGCGCACCACCCATTTTGCCGCATCGTCAAAGGCAATGACGCCCACCTGGTCGTATTGCGTAAGCACCTCCGTGGCTCGCATGGCCGCCTCCTTGGCCAGCTCCATGCGCGTGGTGCCAAACATTCCGCTTGACATGGAGCCCGACGCATCAATCACCAGCATCAGCCCCAGAGCGGGCAGATCCATTTTGTTGCGCACATCGATGGTCACGGGCAGCATGTCCTCCAGAAGCGTGCCGCGATATCCGCCCAGCGCATAGCTGCTGTCGCCGCCAATCACCGTAAGTCCCCGTCCCAGCACGCGCACAGCGCTTTCAAGCGCCTGCCACTGCGCTTCAGTCGCTGCATCATAGTCAACATTCACCAGCACCACGCCGTCATACTGACGCAGCTGTTGGGCATCAGCGGGCAGCTGCGCAGGCAAAACCGTTTCGCACTGCATACCGCCCGCCAGCAGCATTTTCTGCATTTCGCTGCCCTCGCCGCTTTTTCCCTCCACCAGCAGCACATGAGGCGCGCCCTCAACGCAGATATACGCCCCCATGCTGTCATTTGCCGAAACGCCGTCGTCCTGCGCCATAAGCAGCGCTTCATAGGTCATCACGCCCGTTTCCTGCGCCGTATCACGGAAGGAAAAGATGTTTTCGCCCTTGCGCAGCGTCACCTCGCGGGCTGATACAACCGCCCGGTTCTGATACAATAGCAGCGTGCCTGTCATATCCTGCGTCGCATCCAGCTGCACCGTCACCGTAAACGCCTGTCCCTGATACACGCTGGAGGGCAGCGTCACCGCCGTCACCTGCGCATCGGCTGTCTGAGGCGCAGTCACTTCATACGCATCCACCGGGATGCCACGCTGGCGGAGCATGGCGGCCTCGGCGCTCACATCGTCGGTTTGCCCGTCGGAGAGCACCACGATGCGCCCCGACGCATCAGAAGGCAGCAGCGCGCCCGCCAGCGCCAGCGCATCGGACAGATTGGACGACTGCCCATCCACCGCCGTCTTCACGCCTGAATACTGCGTTTCCTCCGCCAGAGGCACCTCGACCATCGCCTCCGTACCAAAGGCGATCACGCCCGCATCCAGGCCTTCCCCGCGCGCTTGCAGCCCTTTCTGCACGCGCGATGTCACCTCATTGAATACGCCGCTCATGGAGTCGGACGCATCCACCAATATCCATACTGCGCTGCGGCCTCCCGGCAGCAGCACCGAGGGCGCAGCCAGCGCCAGCACGCACAGGCAGATCATCACGCAGCGCAGAGAAAGCGTCACGCGATGCCTGAGCTTCCGCTGCGCACGGCGGGAGCGCCGGTCCACCAGCCACACCAGCAGCGCATATGCCGGCAACAGCAGCAGCAGATACGGCCGCGAAAACTCAAGCGACACGGCGACTCACCCCCCATTCCACCAGCAGCAGCGTAAGAAACGCCAAAAGCACCCACGATGTCAGCTCCCGCCCCGCAGCGCTTCTGGTCTGCTGAGCGATGGACGCGCTGCCTTGAGCGCCCACCACGCGCACATCATACTCGCTTTCCGCTCCATGCACGGCAAACTGCGCGCGTCTCTCCCCGCCGTCCGCATACTGGCGCACCAGCGTATACACGCCCTGCTCATTCGTTGTCAGCGCATCCAGCGGCATTTTCTGTCCCGCAGGCGAAAGAACATAGGACGTCTGCGCCCGCGCATCCTCCATAAGCGTCAGCACGTCGCCGCATGAAACCTGCCCGATTTCCTGCCGCAGCTGCGGCAGAAGATAGGATAGCAGATTCTGCATCAATACGGGAAAATCCGCCTTGAGCGGCAGATTGCTGTCATGCAGATCAAAGCCCAGCACCGCCGTGCGCCCCTGCGCATCCTGCTGCACCGCCAGCAGCGTATCACCGCCCTGCAGCAGCACGCTCTGTCCGCCCGTGAGCGGCGTAAACGAGCGCAGGGCAATCGTTTCCAGCAGCAGATGCTGCGTGAGCGACTGCATCGATGCATCCGCAGATGCGCGCAGCACGCCCGAGGGTTCCTTCTCTTCTTCGCAGCTGATGCCGCGCACCTGTGCCTGCGGATTCACCGCCAGCACCGCTCCGATGTCAGGCAGTGTTTCCGGCAGAGCGCCGTCATAGATATACAGGTCGATATTCTCAATCGCCGTGCTCTCTTCCGCCGTGGTGCGCAGCACCGTAATATCCGTACGCAGCTTCAGCGCCTTTTCCAGAAACACATTTTCATTGCACAGCACCGCGCTGTACCCGCTCTCCTCCGTCCGCACATAATAGCGCTCGTTATCAAGCACCAGCGCGTCCTCTCCGGCGATCACAACGCGCAGCACCATAAACTCCTCTGGCGTCTGCAGGATAGCCGATGCATTCTCCCCTTCTGCCAGCGTCAGCACCGCCATGTCGCACAGCCGCCCGTCGGCATAGCATTCCAGCGTGATCTCCGCAGCCGCGCCATAATTCGCCACGCGCGCAAACGCCTGCCCTTCCTGCGTGCAGCTCAGTCCCAGCAGCGCGCAGTTATCCTGCGGCGTGCCCACGCGCACCACCTGCACGCCTTCATCGCCCGCAAAGGTATCGGAAAACACAATCACATTGAGCCCGGGAATATCGCGCGCCATGGCTTTTGCCAGCGACACTGCGCCCGTCAGATCCGCCGTGCCGTTCTCCGCCTCAAGGCGCTGCACCGCCGCGCGCACCTGCGCAGCATCGCTGCAGCGCGTAATTGTCTGCCTCACCTGCGCGCCTGCCGAAAGCACGGTGACGCAGTCGCCCGCATGCATGCCATCCAGCAGCGCCAGCGCCTTCTGCTGCGCGCTTTCCAGACGCGTCTCACCGTTTTCCCGCGTCTGCATGCTGGCGGACAGATCAAAAATGAACACGGTTTCGCCCTGCATGCCGCCGCCCACCGCAGGGCGCATCAAAGACGCCGACAGCAGAAGCGCCAGCAGAATCTGCAAAAAATACAGAATATTCTTTTTGAGTTTCTGAAAGGGGCGCGACGCCGTTTGCTCCTGCATGGCGCTGCGCCATAGCAGCAGGCTGGGCGCCTGCATGCGCACGCTCTGCCGCTTGAGCAGATACAGCGCCGTAATGATTGCCAGGCTCAAAAGCGCCCACGCCCCGGCGGGATTCAGCCACTGCATGCCTGTTCCTCTTTCTTATTCGATCAGTCCCGCGCGCGACAGCTCGCGCAGCACCGTTTTCTCCACATCCATATCGCTGCGCAGCATCATATACGCCATATTGTGCGCATGACAGAAACGCTTCGCATCGTGCAAAAAGGCCTCCAGCGCCTGCTGATACCGCCGCAGCGTCTCCTCCCCGGCGGCAATCTCCAGAACATCGCCATTTTCCATGTCCGTCAGCTGCACCATGCCCTCCAGAGAAGGCGCTGTCTCCCAGGGCGAAAGCACCTGCAGCACGCTGATTTCCTGCTTTCTGTACGCAAGCGCCCTGAGCGCCTTTTCATAGCCGTCCTCACTCATCAGATCGGTGATCAGAATGCTCACGCCGCGCCCTGCTCCAAGCGGCAGACGCGCCGCGCAATCAGACAGCATAAGATGTCCCGCAGGCGCGCTGTTTTCCAAAAACTGCGCTGCCTGCACATATCCGGCGCGCCCCGACAGCGCCTGCGTATGCTTTACTTCCCCGCCCAGCGTCCAGAGGGTCACCCGTTCGCCGCCGCGCAGCGCCAGATAGGCAAATATCCGCGCCAGATCCCGGGCAAAATCCCATTTCTGCGGCTCGCCAAAGGCCATGGAGGCGCTGCTGTCCAGCAGGATGTTCACCCGTGTTTCCTGCTCCTCCATAAACAGCTTGAGAAACAGCCGGTCAAAGCGCGCGCAGGCGTTCCAGTCCACCCTGCGCAGATCGTCGCCCGGCACATATTCGCGAAAGTCCGAAAACTCAGTAGACGTTCCCAGCGCCCGCGAACGCCTCAGCCCACCTGAGCCGCCCTGTGCCGGCGTGTGCAGCGACAGCCGCATGCTGTCCAGCCGCTGCAGAAACTGCTCGCTCAGCATGCCGCGCTCCCATCTTCCAGCAGCCGGGCAATCAGTTGATCCGCCGTCATCCCCTGCGCCATGCCCTCAAAATTGAGCGCAATGCGATGGCGCAGGCAGGCAGGCGCCACATAGCGCACATCGTCAAACGCCACGTTATACCGCCCCTGGCTCAGCGCGCGCACGCGGGCAGCGCTGAGAATAGCCTGCGCCGCGCGGGGACTGGCGCCAAAGCGCACATAGGCGCGCGTATATTCCGGGCTGCTCTCCAGCTCCGGATGGGTGCTCAGCACCAGACGCAGCGCAAACTGCTGCACCGCCTGCGCCACGGGCACCTCGCGGGCGATGGCGCGCAGGCGCAGAATCTCCGCGCCGTCTGTCACCCTGCCCGCCTTTTCCGCCTGCCCGGTCGTGGTGAGGTTCACGATTGCATCCAGCTCCTCCAGCGTGGGAAAGGGCACCAGCACCTTGAACAGAAAACGATCCAGCTGCGCTTCGGGCAGAGGATAGGTGCCCTCCTGCTCCACGGGATTCTGCGTAGCCAATACGAAATACGGCTCATTGAGCGCCCGCGATACGCCGCCCACCGTCACGGAATGCTCCTGCATGGCTTCCAGCAGCGCCGACTGCGTCTTGGGCGTGGCGCGATTGATTTCATCCGCCAGCACGATGGACGCAAACAGCGGGCCGGGCTGAAAACGAAACGCGTTTCCCGCTTCCGTCTTTTCCATGATGTTGGTGCCGGTGATATCCGCCGGCATCAGATCGGGCGTAAACTGGATACGCGAAAAGGGCAGATCCAGCAC
>CAMGDO010000014.1 GCA_946042585.1 uncultured Clostridia bacterium | reverse complement strand
CATAGAAGCCGCGGGCGGTGAAAACAAAGCCGCACAAAGGATCAGCGATGTAGCGATCCACCTGCTGCTCGTCGCGGCTGAGCCAGTCAAAGGGGGTACGCCCCGGCGTGAAGGGCTTGTTGTTGCTGCCAAACGCCACGCGATCCACCAGCCTGGATGGGCGATCCCATCCGCCCAGCGCGCCGCACAGCGCCGCCAGCGCGCGCCCCGCCGTGCAGGTTCCCCGCGGATACCAGCCTGTGCCCGACAGCACGCAGCCGTCCAGCGTCCGTCCGTGACGCATCAGATACTCCCGGGTCACAAAGGAGCCCATGCTGTGCCCCAGCATCACATGCTTATGCCCGGGAAAGCGCTCCTCCAGCATCATGTGCGCCGTGTACGCATCCTCCACCACGCAGTCCCAGCCATCCCGGGCGGCAAAATAGCCCAGCTTCTTTCCGTCCGCCTCCGGGCCATGCCCCAGATGGCTGTAGCCCGCCACAGTATAGCCCGCGTCGCACAGCGCCTGCGCCAGCGCGTCATAGCGGGCGATATGCTCCGCCATGCCGTGCACCAGCTGCACCACAACCTTTCTGCGCCCGTCGCCCTGCCAGAGCGTCAGGCTCAGCGTATTCCCCGCCCGGGATGTGAAAGGAATCCTCTCGATTGTCGCCACTTTTTCCCCGCTTCCTGCGGCTGCGCGCCGCGTGTTTTCTGGCTGAAAGCACATACTCCCCCGGAGGCTGCCTGCACGCAGGAGTCCCGGGGGAGTATGCACGGCAGCCGTAGACAAGCCGTCCTTACAGCTGATACAGACCCACTTTCTTATATACCTTGCGCAGCGTGCGCATGGCCAGACCGCTGGCACGCTCGGCGCCGTTCTTCAGCACGTCGTTCAGATACGCCTTGTCCGCCACCAGACGCTTGTATTCCTCCTGAATGGGAGAGAGCACCTCAATGATGGACTCCGCCGCATAATCCTTGAGCGCGCCGTAGCCCTTGCCCGCCAGAAGCGCGCACACTTCATCCGCCGTGCAGCCGCGCATGGCCGCGCAGATGGTAATCAGGTTGGTCACGCCCGGCTTGTTTTCGGGATCAACGCGAATCTCGCCGTCGCTGTCCGTCACCGCGCGGCGAATCTTGCGGCGGATGGTATCGGCGTCATCCACCATGGAAATGAAGGAATCCGGCTCGCCGGACTTGCTCATCTTGCTGGTGGGATCATTCAGGCTCATGATGCGCGCCGCAGCGCTTTTGGCAATGTAGGGTTCAGGCACGGTCAGCACGTTGCCGTATATGCCGTTGAAGCGGTTGGCAATATCGCGGCAGATCTCCAGATGCTGCTTCTGATCGGCGCCCACGGGCACCACGTTTGCCTGATACAGCAGAATATCCGCCGCCATCAGCACGGGATAGGTAAACAGACCTGCGTTGATATTGTCCGCGTGCCGGGCGGATTTGTCCTTGAACTGCGTCATGCGGCTCAGTTCGCCCATATAGGTGAAGCAGTTCAGAATCCACGCCAGCTCCGCATGCTGGGGCACATGGCTCTGCGCATAGATAATGCTCTTTTCAGGATCCAGACCGCAGGCGATATACAGCGCAGCCACCTCCGCCGTGCGGCGGCGCAGCGCGGCTGGCTCCTGCCGCACCGTCAGCGCGTGCAGATCCGCCATGCAGAACAGGCAGTCGTAATCCTTTTCCAGCAGCTTGAAATTGCGCAGAGCGCCAATATAATTGCCCAGTGTCAGCGTGCCCGAGGGCTGTACGGCCGAATACAGCACGGGTCTGCGAATTGTTTCGCTCATGTTCTCAGCTTCTTTCCGGAAGAATGATACTGACAGTATACCGCATTCCGGGGTGCAGGTCAACCGTTGCTCTGCCCCTCCACCGTGAAGGAATTGCGCAGGAACTCGCCATAGAGCGTAAACTCCGCCTCGCGATCCTCCGGATAGGTGACGGTGAGCGAATGGAAGCCGTCCTCGCCTGCGTAGACAATCAGATACATGCCGCTGCTCTGGGCGGTAATCTGCGGCAGATCCTCGTACTCGGTCACGATCATCCCGCCCTCGCTTTCGCCGCTGAGCGCCTCGGCATAGCTTTCCAGCGTCAGCCCCTGCGCCTCCTCAAAGCGATAGCGGATCCCCGACACAAACGTTCCATCCTCCGTATAGAAGGAATAGTCGTACACGTCGCTTTCACTGATCGTGTAGATATCGGGCAGATTCACAGCGTAGCCCCAGTCGGCGTTCTCCGTCCACACATAGGACTGTGTGGCGTAGTATTCGCCCACCTCGCAGGACACCAGCTCATACCCGCTGCCCGCGCGCTTGATGCACAGCGTGGCGTCGCACAGCCAGCTGAGCGCTTCCTCCACCGCATACAGCGGCAGCGAATCGCCGCCTTCCTCCAGATACACATCGCACTCCAGCACATAGCAGCCGCCGTCCTCCACGCAGGAATAGACGTATGCGCCCACATAGGTATTCTCATCATAGTCCAGCGGCAGCGCCTCGCGCACCTGTTTGTCCAGCCATTCGCGCATGGTGCTCAGCTCCGCTTCGCTCAATACGCTCTCGCGCGCATCGCGCATGGGAGCCGCCAGCGCAGTCATGGGAACCAAAAGACATACAAGCAGGCAAATCAGTTTCTTCATCGGTGTATTTCTCCTTTTATTATTGTATTCACGCATTGTCGCTTAAATACCTGGCTGCCGCCAGTGCAGCCGTATTTCCCTGTCCCACCGCGCGCGCCGCCTGATAGGGCGCGCCGACGATATCGCCGGCTGCAAACACGCCGGGCACGCTGGTGGCCATGTTTTCATCTACGCGCACCGCCTCGCCGTTCATTTCAAGCCCCGGCAGAAGCATGCTCAGCGCCACGGCAGGCCGCAGGATAAACACGCAGTCATAGGATGCTTCCTCCTGCCCGGCGATCACTGTCACCCGGCCGCCCTCCGCCCGCAGCGCCTGCGGTCTGTCGCTGTGCACCGTCACGCCCCCGGGCGCGTCATGCGGCTTTTCCATATAATAATCCACCCGGCAGATGCCCTGCAGGAAGCGCACATCCTCTTCAAAGGAACCATCCTGCGCAATCACCGCCACGCTGCCGCCCCGATAGAGCATGCCGTCGCATGTGGCGCAATAGCTCACGCCCTGACCCACCAGCGCGTCCTCGCCCGCAAGGCGGCTTATGCGCCCGATCCCGCTGCAAAGAATCACCGTGTCGCACGAAAGCATTTCTTCCCCTGCCAGCACGGTAAAGCCCCTGCGCGTTTTCTGCACATACCGCGCCAGCGCGCTTTTGAACACCGCGCCCATGCCCTCCGCCTGCCTGCGGAACACCGCATTCATCTCCGCGCCGCTCATTTCAGGCAGCCCGGGATAGTTGTCCACACGCCGCGCCTTGCACAGCGCGCCCTCGCCCCAGCTTAGAATTGTCGCGTCTATATTGCGCATGCGCAGCGTCATGGCGGCTGAACAGCCCGCCGGCCCTGCGCCGATAATCACTCCATGTTTCGCCATTCCCGAAGAAGCGCCCCCTCTCTATGTTTACAATATTATATCATAATTATGAATATTTCAATACATTTTCGTGTAAATTTCCCGTGCATCGCGGCTTCCTCTGTATTTGCTGTCTTTCCCTTGGTTGAACTTTACCGCCTTTTGCTGTATACTGTCTGTATTGTATCGCAAGCACGGAGGCGCCCGCATGAAAAAAAGCAGCATGGATCTGACGCAAGGGAGCATCATCAGGCTGATTCTGGTGTTCGCCTCGCCTATTTTTGTCGGTCAGGTGTTTCAGAATCTCTACAACAGCGCCGATGCCATTGTGGTGGGGCACTTTGTGGGCACCACAGCGCTGGCTGCCGTTTCCTCCTGCAGCGATATTTCCTTTCTGCTGACGGGCTTTTTCACCGGCCTTTCCACCGGCGCGGGCGTGCTTTTCTCCCGGCATTTCGGCGCAAAGGATTATGAAAAGCTCCATGACGCCATCCACACCTCGGTGTTTTTCTGCACGCTGCTGGGGCTTGTCATGGCCGCCGTGGGCATTTTGTGCACGCCCGTACTGCTCTCCATCATCGACTGCCCGGCGGACGTCTATCCCGAAGCCCGCTCCTATCTGCATATCTATCTGGTCGGCGTGCTGTTCACCTCCATATACAATGTCGGCAGCAGCGTTCTGCGCGCCGTGGGCGATTCCCGCAGCCCCTTCCATTATCTCATCATCGCCAGCATCACCAACATCCTGCTGGACCTGCTCTTTGTGGGCGCTCTGGGGATGGGCGTGGAGGGCGTTGCCTTCGCCACCATCATTTCACAGCTGACCAGCGTGTATCTGGTATTCCGCAAGCTGCTGACCACCCGCGATGTGTACCGGCTGAACCTGCGGGAAATGAAGATTGACCGGAAGATTCTTTTGCAGGTGATGGATCTGGGGCTGCCCGCCGCGCTGCAGGCCAGCCTGCTGTCCATTTCCAATCTCTTTGTGCAGCGGTATATCAACGTGTTTGGCTCCTCGGCCATGGCGGGCATTGGCGCAGCCAAGAAAATCGACAAGTTTGCCGGGCTGATCGGTCAGTCCCTGGGGATGGCCACCACCACCTTTGTCAGCCAGAATTACGGCGCGCGCCGCATGGACCGCGCCTTCCGGGGCATCCGCGTCTGCCTTGTGCTTTCCTTCGTGTTTGTCGCCCTGATCGGCATTCCCGTATATTTCAACGCCGAGTTCTTCGTGCGCCTGTTCACAAGCGACGCCAGCGCGGTCGGCTACGGCGTATCCATGGTACACTGCATCATGCCGTTCTTCTTTGTTCAGTCGCTCAATCAGGTGTTTGCCAACGCCACGCGCGGCTTTGGCAAATCCCGCATGGTGATGATCTGCTCGCTGGCGGGCATGGTAGGCATGCGGCAGCTGTTCCTGGCCATTGTGATGAGCATTCGCAACGATGTGCGCTTTGTGTATCTGGGCTATCCGCTGGGCTGGGCCTTCGCCGCGCTGTTTGTCATGGTCTATTTCTTCTTCGCCATCTACCGCAAGCGCAAAATCTTTTGTGCCGCGGGATGAAAGCGCCGTGTGCACCCGTTTATATAATGCAGCATTATTAAGGAGGTCAAACCAATGAAAAAGCTGATTTGTATCGCGCTGTTTATGATGCTTCTCTGCTCCGCCGCGCTGGCGGATGGGCAATGGAACGTGAGCTGGGACACCATCGGCGGCCAGTATAACCGAAACGGCGACTGGGAGGAAATCATCTCCATTCAGGTCACCACGCCCGCCGGGCAGGCCGTGCAGACCTTCCCCGCCATCATCGAGGATAACGCCAGAGATGGCGGCGTGCTCACCCAGGATATCAATGGCGACGGCTATGATGACATCGTGGTTATCACCGTGATGGGCGCCAGCAACACCTGGTATTCCCTGTATCTGTGGATGCCGCAGGAATACCGCTTTGTGCCCGTGATGAACGAGCCGCTGTGCAATTTCTCCCTGCTTGAGGACGGCCGCATCGTCAGCCATGGCGCCAACGGCTGGGCGGGGCTGCTGCACGAAACGGACGTCTACTCCTGGGGCAGCGACGGCTATACGCTCACCTGGGTCGCTTCCTCCGTGTGGAACACCCTGGAGGAAGAAACCTTCACCTATGACGACAACAGCTGGACGCAGATGCTCACGGGCACCGATCAGTTCATCACCGAAACCTACACCTTTGCCGACGGCGAGCCCATCGTCTACACCTTTGAAACGGAAAAATACCAGACGGACGAAGCGTTTATGTACGATCGCTTCGCGGTCGAGGAAGAGCTGCTGCAGCTCAAATAACCGCATCGCACCAATACAGAGCGGCTGGCATATGCCAGCCGCTCTGTCTGTATATTTCCAGTATGCCAAGCCGAATATCCGCCTGCATTTTCCCTGCGCAGGCGGTTTGTTTTATAGAATTTCCTGCTCCAGTTTTTCAAACACCCGGGCGCTGAAAAATTCGCCCAGCGTCATCTCCAAACCGTCGCAGAGCTTTTTCACCAGTATGAAGAAGTGAAACTTATGTCCCAGTGCCGCAGCAAGGCGTTCCGCTATCCTACTATCAAGGCTTGGTTTCCGGACAGGTTCCCTGAAATCAAACAGTTTGGCGCAAAATCCGATGCAAGCAATCAGGATGCTCCCGTGCCGGAGGTACTGAAAACTGCATGATGAGAAAGATTCTTCATTTCGTTTTGCTGCAAGTTGCTTCATTTGCCCGGCAATCTCAATAGCACCGTGGTGTTTCCATATCTTCATATATGCATGTGGAGCGTGTGCATACGACTTTAACTCAAAAAGCGGTGTTCCTTCGTCCAGTGTGGGCAGAATTGTGCCGGCTGTTGTGCACACGCCAATGCCTTTGATTTCGCATATGGAAAAGCTTAGTCCTTTGCAGGGCGGGAAAGCGTGGTGATGGAGAATTCGTTGCGGTCAACCGGATAATAGCTTTCGGCATATTCGATACAACGCGAAGAAGTGTCGTAAATTCTTGTATAAAATGACATAAAGATATCATTGTCAGCAGAACCAAGCAAACGGCATTCAAGCGGCGGCAAATGTACGGCATTGATGCGCTTGGTAGTATGGTCATGAATGATACCGTTTTTGCGGCAGATTTGGCGTACCGATTCTTTTTCCATATCATATTTCATGAAGATTTGTCCAATGTCATAGGGGAAATAAGATGTGGTCAGAACAACCGGGCCTTCTTCGAAACGTTCGGCAGCAAAGCGCAAGCGACGCAGTTTGATCAGTGGCTCATTTTCATTTATTCCCATGCACGCGGCAATGCGGATATCGGCAGTAACCGGGTGAAGCTCAAGTACCTGTGTAACGACGGACTGACCGCGCTCTTTGAGTTCTTCAGCAAAGCTGTCAATAAACAACGTGATGTTTTCGATAATCTTAGGTTCGATGACAAAAGTACCGGTGCCCTTTACTCTTTGCAACCGCCCTTTTTCGGTTAAAATGGCAAGTGCACGTCGCAAGGTGGTTCTGCTGATATGAAATTCTTCACACAAATCTATTTCTCGAGGAAGCTTAAAACCAATCGGCCATTCAGCTGAAGAGATTTTCTGATCCATATATTCCAGAATTTCCTGATATAGCTTAGCCATTGCTTTTTCTCCTTTTTGAGATTGATGAAAATATATCATAAACTCAAATAAATGTCAAATACATACTGTCAGTTTATATCTAATTTATACACACAAAAAGGTACTTGCTTACCTAATTTTGAGAACATATTGACACTCAGTGATCGGCGGTGCTAATCTCTTACCAGAAAATTTTTTGAGCAATGTACTTTGCAATGTGGAGGAAGCTCATAAATATGGCTATAAGATCAAAACGCAAACACGAAGATTTCGAAGTGATTATTATCGGCGGCGGTATGACAGGCATTTGCGCGGCAAAAGCATGCGCGAGAATGGGCGTAAAAACGGCGCTGGTACATGCGCGTCCTGTTTTGGGCGGCAATGCCAGCAGCGAAATCCGCGTAGGCATTTGCGGCGCGACAGCCAATAACATTAAACCCGACCTGGAGGAAACTGGTATCCTGCAGGAGATCTTGCTTGAAAACAAGCATATAAATGATACATATAATTTTTCTATCTGGGACGCCGTATTATTCAACAGCGTCAAGAGTGAAAAGAATCTGACGGTGTTCATGAATGCTGATATGTACGACTGCGATGTGCAGGAAGGCAGAATTTCAGGCATTACGTGTTATCAGGGCACGACGGAGATTCACTGGCACCTGACTGCGAAACAGTTTATTGACTGTACCGGCAACCTGACGCTGGGCTTCATGGCAGGTGCGGAATACACCACAGGACGTGAAGACAAGGCGGCTTATAATGAGCCCCATGCGCAGGATGTTGCTGATCAGCACCGCATGGGCAATACGCTGTTTTTCCAGGCAATCCGTCGTGATCATCCCGTGCCCTTTACGCCGCCCATTGATGTGTATCATTTCACGGAAGAGCAGTTGCGTTTCCGTCCGCATGGCAACAGCGCATCCATTTACAGTATGGGCGCAAATGAAACGGGCGATATCTTCTCCAACAACGAAAAGCATGCATCCAGTGGCAAAGCACTGGAAAAGTATTGCCTGGAATACGGCTACTGGTGGATTGAAGTTGTCGGTAAGGAAGCGGATATTATTGCCGAATATGAAAGCATCCGCGATGATGTGCTCAAGTGCGTATATGGCATCTGGAATCACATTAAGAACGAAGGCGATCATGGCGCGGACAACTATGAACTGGTGTGGGTGGGTATGCTGCCCGGCACACGTGAAAGCCGCCGCCTGAAGGCGCTATATATGCTCAACGAAAACGATATTGTCGCCAACCGCATTTTTGAAGATCAAGTAGCCTACGGCGGTTGGCCGATGGATATGCATATTGGCGGTCTGTTCAATTTTGACGCCCCGCCTTCTTCCATGTTTGCATTCCCCGGTTATTACACCATTCCGCTGCGCTCCTATATTTCTGAAAATGTGCCCAACCTGATGGCTGGAGGCCGCGCGTTGGGAGCAAGTAAAATGGCCATGTCCTCTGCACGCGTGATTGCTACATGTGCGGTGGGCGGTCAGGCGATGGGTACGGCAGCGGCTGTTGCAATCAAGCATGATTGTGATCCCGCTGAAGTAGCTGCGGAGCATATCACAGAAGTACAGCAGCAGTTGCTATATGATGACTGCTATCTGCCGGGCCTGAAGGAGAATGATCCTGCCAACCTCGCGCGCACTGCTGTTATCACTGCCAGCAGTGAAGTGCCGGGCTGCGAGGTGCAAAATCTTGTCAGCGGCATCACGCGCACGGAAAATGGCAAAAACCACGTGTGGCAGTCCCTGCCGTTGACGGATGGCGCGCAGTTTGTGACTTTCAAACTGGACGAATCGCATGAAATCAAGCAGGTGCAGATCGTGTTTGACCCCGACCTGTCTCGCCCGCTGAAGATCACCATGTCGCCTAAGCGCCAGGCAGAACAGCTGATTGGTACGCCGCCTGAACTCGTAAAGGATTATAACGTGGTGCTGTATAAGGATGGGTGCGAAGTGGCCCGTCAGGAAATCCGCGGGAACTATCAACGGCTTAACCGTATAAGCTTTGAAAATATGCCGGCGGACGAAGTGAAAGTAGAAGTTCTGGCAACAAACGGCATCGAAGCGGCCAGAATTTTTGAAGTGAGACTGTATTGACAGGGGGGAGACGTGTGACAACAAAGGACGCTGTTTCTTTGTATCAACGGCAGGCTTTGGGCGCAGGAATATTGCATGCACTGAAAAAATACTGGCTGCTTTATCTGTTTGCATTGCCCGGCATGATGTATTTTCTCATTTATAAGATTGTGCCCATCTTTGGTGTCGTGATTGCATTCAAGAACTTCTCCATAAGCCGCTGGATATCATCACGCGAAACCTGCGCGAACTTCATCTTTCCCAGTTGGGGGAGAATATGATTGCGGATGGTGCTTTCCGGGCAGTCGTAGCTGAGCGGTTTAAGTTTTTGATACTGATAGGTTTTCATCGAGAAATCAAGGTAAGCCGCCAGGGTGTATTGGACAGTGGACGGCTTTGCTTCCTTTCTTTGCGCCTTTTTGAAATCCCACAGTTTCTTCTCTGCTGCCGCTTTGGTTTTGGCGCTGAAGCGTTTGGTGAGGGGCTTGCCATCAGGCGTTTTGCCAAGAGTAATTCTGGCTGTCCATTTGTTTACACCTTCCTGATAAACTGTTCCTTCTCCATAGGCACGCGTGGGCTTCATTTGGTGTTCTCCTCCTTGCTGGAGGCCTTCCAAAACAGAGAAAATTCGCGACCTTTTAGTGCCTTTTCATGGCTGTTTTTCTCTTCTTTTCACGGGTATATCCCAAACTGCCCGATCTTTGTTTTTGCTCATTTGGGCATCAGAACCATCCCGAAAACAACAAAAAACACGGAAACCCTTTCGGATTTCCGCGCTGTATCATGGAGGTGCCACCCAGATTCGAACTGGGGAATAAAGGTTTTGCAATGGGGGCAAGCGAGCATCCTTTTCACATCTTTCAATCAACATTGCGTGGAGCGGAGAAGGGCAGAAAGGGGTTGTACGGTACTTTTTTGTATTGACAAAAAATGGTTTTAATGTTATAAAATTATTATAATTAGCAGCCATTTAGACATCATTTTTCTTTGAGTCATAGTGTTGTACGAATAGTAAATTAGTAAGAGAAAAAGGGCAAACTTCAACTGAGTGAAGAACATGTGAGAAAGGAGAGGATAATCGTGAAGGTATTGATTTGGTTAGGTTGTTTGTTTTTGGCAACAATCCTCAATACATTATTGGGGTATGTAATTGGATTCAAAGCAGGCGTATTTGTCTTCTATCTGATCGTTGCATATATTGCCAAAAAGTTGTGCGAGAAATGGGACGAGCATAAGGAGAGCCAGGTTAAATCTCAAAAAGAAAATCGCAAGACATTGGTTTGAAAAGGTTTAATAGGTTTTCTCGTCGCCATAGGCTTCACTGAACCGCTGGCTTTTATCCAGTGGTTTTCTTTATACAAAAAAAACACGGAAACCCTTTCGGA
>CAMGDO010000013.1 GCA_946042585.1 uncultured Clostridia bacterium | reverse complement strand
AGATTCCTCTACGTCTCGTGGGCTCGGAGATGTGTATAAGAGACAGCCGCGATGGATGCCGAAATCCAGGCGCTTGAGCTCCTCCAGCGTATGCTCATCCACCAGCCCTTTGCCGTTGGAGCATCCCTCCAGCTGCCGCTCATGGCAGATCACGGGCACATTATCCCGGGACAGATACACATCCACTTCCACCAGATCAACGCCCAGCTCGCACGCTTCCCGCACCGCCAGCAGCGTGTTTTCCGGATAAACCGCGGAAAATCCCCGATGCCCGCCAATGAACAAACCCTGCTGCGCCAGCAGTTTTTCCAGTCTGGTCATTCCTCTTTCGCCTCGATTCTCTGCATCATATAGTTGCACAGATCAGCCATATAGCGAATGCAGCTGCGCTGAACCTCCTGCGGCAGCCGCCAGCACGCACGGCATTCCAGCATGCCGCCGCCCTCATAATGAATATCGCGGATCGCCTGATAGACCTCTTCCCAGTTGAGCGTGCCGCAATAGGGCGGCACATGCGAGTCGTTCCAGGTGTCATTATCGGCAAAATGGAAGGCCCACAGCCTGTCGCCGCACATGCGGATCATATCACCTGCGGACTGCTTCATATAATGCGCATGCCCCACATCCACACATGCGCCGACGAAGGGATGATCAATCGCCTCCACCAGCTCCATCAGTTCCTCCGCGCTCGTGCAGCACCGCTTGAAAATGCTGCCGTCCGTCAGGCGGTTGGACAGCATGTTTTCCACGGCAATCCTCACGCCATGTGCTGCGGCCACATCGCCTATCTTCCGGAAATACTCCCGGTTGGCTGCCACGGTGCCTTTCCGGTCATATTCCATGCCGGGCGGCGCAATCGGGTGCATCACCGTGACGGGCGCGCCCAGCAGCGCCGTGGCCTCGATGCACCGCGGCACATAGCCCGTGCATTCCACATCCAGCGGCGCATCCGCAAAGTAATTCGGAAAGACGCAGTGCGTCTGCACAAACTCCGAGCCGCAGGAAGCCGCCAGCATGCGCATCTCGCGGCACCAGCTCCGCCAATCCTCCCTCAGCAGCGGCGAATCCTGCCGCGCCGCGGGATTGCGCAGCTCCCGGTCCAGATTGTAATCCAGATAGCGAAACCCGCCTTCACACAGCATCCGCAGCGCTTCCTTGCGCGAAATCGGATAGGAGGTATCCTGAGCATTCACAAAGGCGGTCGTAATTGCAAGCTTCATACCCGACACCCTCTTTTTTGAATGTTGCGGTCAGCCCTTCACAGAGCCCACCATCACACCCTTGACAAAGTATTTCTGAATGAAGGGATAAACGCACAGGATGGGCAGCGTGGATACCACCACCGCCGCGCACTTGAGCGTATGCGCGTTGGGCTGCTGACGGACATCGTCAATCATCAGTCCCATATCCTCCAGCTGTCCGGTAGCCGAAATAATGATGGAACGCATGATATTCTGAATCGGCACCAGCCTGGTATCGGTGATGTACATCACGCCCGGGAACCAGGCATTCCAGAAGGATACGCCGTAGAACATCGCAATCGTCGCAATCGAGGGCAGCGACACCGGCAGAATGATCTTCAGCAGAATCTGGAACTGATTCGCGCCGTCCAGATAGGCCGCTTCCTCCAGCGCATCAGGAATTGCATAGAAGAAATTGCGCATCAGCAGCATGTTCCAGGTATTGCACAGATAGGGCAGCACCAGCGCCCAGCGCGTATTGAGCAGCTTCAGTTCCTTCACCAGAATATAGTTGGGCACCATGCCGGCATTGAAAATCATGGTGAAAAACACCATGCCCAGCAGCGCACTGCGGCCGCGCAGCTGCTTTTTGGACAGCGGATAGGCCGTCAGGATGGTCAGCATCATGCTCAGCGCCGTGCCGACAATCGTGACAAACAGCGTATTTGCATAGCCGCTGTACAGCCTGTCCGTGCGGAAGAGCATGGCATACGACGAAACATCCCATTCCTCCGGCCACAGGATAAACTGACCGCGCCGGGCAATCTCCGCCGAGCTGACAAAGGAAGAGATAACGACCGAAATCAACGGCACAATCGTTACAATCGCCAGCAGCGCCAGCAATATATAAGCGCAGATGATAAAGCATTTTTCGCTTCTGCCTACGTTTTTCATCACGCTCACCAGATTCCTTCCTGACCCAGTTTCTTGGCAAAGAAGTTGGATCCCAGCACCAGCACCATCGCCACAACGGATTTGAACAGGTTCACAGCGGTGGAGTAGGAATAGTTCAGATTGACCAGACCCTCGCGATAGACATAGGTATCAATAATGTCAGCCGTTTGATACACGGAGGGGGAATACAGCAGGAACACCTGCTCAAAGCCGGCATTGAGCAATTCGCCGCAGCGGAGAATAAACATCAGCGACACAATCGGCGCAATCGCCGGCAGCGTAACATGGAATATCTTATGATACCAGTCGGCGCCGTCCACCGTCGCAGCCTCGTACAGCTCCGGATCAATGCCGGTCATGGCCGCAAGATACACGATGGAGTTCCAGCCTATTGTCTTCCACAATTCGGTCACAACCAGCACGCTCTGGAAGTAGTCATTGCTGCCGATAAAGAAGATGGGCTCGCCGCCGAAGGCCTTGATAATCACATTGATGATGCCGCCGTCAGTAGACGTCACGGTGCGGACAATCGAGCAGACGACGACGGTGGACAGAAAGTGCGGCAGATACGAAACCGTCTGAATGGTTTTCTTGTAGCGAACGCCGGGAATGGCGTTGAGCAGAATGGCCAGAATGATCGAAGCAGGAAAGCAGACCACCAGCTTTTTGAGGCTGATGACAAGAGAATTCCTGATCAGACGCGCGGCATAAACAGACTTGAAGAACTTCTCAAAATTCTTCAGCCCCACCCACTTGCTGTTGAAAATGCCTTGCAGCCCGCTGAAGGGCGGATACTTCTGGAATGCAATCACAATGCCGCCCATGGGCAGGTATTTGAACAGCAGATACCACAAAACCCCGGGAATCAGCATGCAATACAGCATCCAGTATTTTCTGAATGACCTGCGCCAGGTCAGACGGCTGACGGCGGCTGCGCCGCTTTTTGCCATGCGTGCCAAAACAACACGCCTCCTTCCGAATGATGCAAAAGCAGGGGGAGGGAGAAGCTCTCCCTCCCCCTGAGTTGCCATCTCAGTGCATCCAGCCAGGGATGATTAGTCCAGACCCTTGGCTTCCTTGTACTGACGGGTCAGTTCTTCGCAGTAATCCTGCATGCCGTTGCTGTACAGCTTCTTGATAAAGCTCTGCCAGTTTTCAGGCGTCAGCTCCACTTCGCCCTTGAAGAACTTCATGATTTCTTCGCTCACCATGGTCTCAATGTCGTTGGCGGTCATCACGTTGTCATACAGCTCGGTGGTGTTGTAGTTCATGCCCACGTCAAACTGCAGCTTCGCGGCATGCACATCGCCCTGGCGGCGGATGTATTCATTCTGAACGTTCTGGATGCCATCAGGATCGTACATCACGCAGTCGGCTTCGGTGGGCAGACCGATGGAGAACCAGAAGGTCTTGTTGTAGGAGGGGAGAGAACCGTCGTTGAGGGACTTGACGATGTGCAGGGTCTTGGCTTCCTCGCCATAGTTTTCCACATCATAATCCCAGTAAACACCCTGCATACCCACCTGAGAGGTGTAGTTGTTGGCCCAGTCGGAGAACAGGAACTCCAGCACCTTCAGGAAGGCTTCCACATGCTCGCTGGGGGACTTGGCATTGAACAGGATCGCGCCGGACTCCGCCTTGATGGCGGTTTCGCACATTTCACCATTGAGGCCGATCAGGCCGTCCACCGGGCAATACCAGGAGGAACCGGGCACGTTCTTGCGCATGTTGATCGCCTGATTGCCAACGTCGGTGCCATACGCGCCGGAAACAGCCACGCGGCCGGCAGCCAGATACTGGCGAACCGTATTCGTATCCCAGGCGGGATTTTCCTTGTGAATGATGCCATCCTTATACCACTGATGCATCTTGGCAAGGAAATCATAGTAGCCTTCCTGCAGATAGTAGGGCTTGATCAGGCCATCGGTCTCATCCAGCCAGTTGGAACGGCCATACTTGGTGAAGCCGCCCAGATACTGGTACTCCAGCGCCGTCATGTTGTTGCGGGTAATCAGGCAGATGGTTTCGCCATTGCCGTAGGGATCGGCCTTCTGCACCTCATAGAGGTACTTCTCCAGCTCTTCAAAGGTCTTGGGATAGGTTTCCTCGGTGTAGCCCATGGCGTCGAGGTAATCCTTGCGGATGAAGCAGCGATAGAACACGCGGTTGGCATTGCGGGGCAGACCCCAAACCGTGCCATCGCTGTCCGTGCAGGTCATCAGACCGCCGTAGTTTTCCCAGGTCGCCAGCGTGTTGGGAATCTGTTCCAGATAATCGTTGATGGGCTGAATCATGCCATACTCCGCATACTGCATCCAGTCGCCCCACCACACGTCAATCAGCGTATCGCCGGTCAGCAGCAGGTTCTTCTTTTCCGTGTCGTTGGTGCCGTCCAGCATGATGGAGTTGACCAGCACGCCGGTATTTTCCAGCAGCCAGTCCTGCACCTGCTTATAGGCCTCGTCGCTGGAGGGCGCGCCGGAGAACGCATTGATGACGTTGATGGTCACCGGGTCCTCTGCCAGCGCGGGCATGGAGAGCATCGTCGCCAGCATGGTGAGTGCCAGCAAAAGGGTCAGCAGCTTTTTCATTCCAGAAAACCTCCTTGATATAATTGGATCGATTACGCCATCGATCTCCTCTGCTGTTATCTTACTGTCTAAATTGGTATTCATTCAATAACAAAAAAACAACCATCAGGAACATTTTTTTGTTGTTTGCCGTGATCACCCACAAAAAGAAGGGGCTTTTCGCCCCTTCTGTGCATTTCAGACGCAATGGTTTTCCGGGCATGCCGCCCGGTAAAGCAGTCCGTCAGCCCTTTTTGTTTAGCCTGATCCATTCGCTGGGCGACATATTGGTATACTGCTTGAACACCTTGGCAAAATAATGGCTCTGGCTGTAGCCCAGGCTCTCCGCCACCTGCTGAATGCGCACGCCGTCCTCCAGCAGCATCTTCTTCGCCTTCTCCATACGCACATCCGTCAGATACTGCACATAGTTCGTCCCCGTCACCCGTTTGAACACCTTGCCCAGATAGACCGGGCTGAGCCCGAATGTTTCTGCCACGCAGGACAGATTCATGCTGCTGCCGCAATCCTCCTGAAGCATTTCCAGCATCCGCTGCACATGCGCATTGTTTTCTGCGTTCTCAAACGTTTCGGATTCGCTGCGCGCCATGATTTCCACCAGCTGCGCGCACGAATCCATCACCATGTCCACATTGTCCGTGTCAAGGGTTCTGGCATATACATCCTGCGGCAGCATGCTTTCGTCATACTGCGGACAGTTCTTGAAGAAGATTTCCAGCGTTGTGGTAAACGTATACTGCAGGCGGTGACGGATGTGCAGATAATCCATCTGCTTCATGTTCGCCTTCAGCTCCTGCCGCAGGTTTTCCAGGTTCACCAGCGTCTCCTCCCACGCGCGGTTGCGCATGTTCATCACCATCTGGTTGCTCAGCTCCCACATGCGCATGCCCAGACCGCTGGCATATCTTTCCACCTGGTGATCATAGCGCACCTGCGTGGAGCCGCTCATTCTCTGATAGCGCAGCATGATGGAAGCGCGCACCCAGCATTCCTGCACGTCCTGCACGGTGGCGCACCAGCCGCCAATCGCCAGCAGGCTTGCGCTT
Source organism: uncultured Clostridia bacterium (assembly GCA_946042585.1). GTDB lineage: Bacteria > Bacillota > Clostridia > Christensenellales > Aristaeellaceae > SFMI01. Next base: position 4,933 of record CAMGDO010000013.1, on the reverse strand, counting down.
TCCATCCGCTGCACAATCCGGCGATGGCAGTCCGCCAGCTCGCCGGAGGCCTTGTTGAAGGCATCCTGCTCGCACTGCAGCGCCACCAGGAGCGTATTTCCATCCATCAGAACGATCTCGCAGCGCTCTTCAAAGACCTCCTGCAGCTTTTCATACATCAGGCGGCGATCGCTCTCGACACTGTTGCGGGACATATCGTTCAAATTGAAAATGTCCACAATCGCCAGCAGGAATTTGCTGCTGACCTTCGGCTCATATCCGGTGTTGATGGTGCTGGCGCGACCCAGCACCGCCCAGTGCCAGAAATGATAGCGCTGCGCGTCGTAGCTTTCCTTCATCCACTGCTTGAGGCTGTCCATCTCCTCGCTGCGCATCAGCAGCGGCGTGCGGGGCAGATCATGCGGGGAGTTTCTATGCAGCACCACGGAAGCCGGATACGAGGTCTGCCGGATCAAAAAGACGCTGGTCACAATCAGGAACACGGTCATCAGAAACAGCGCCAGCAGAATCAGCATGTTGACGTCGGCAATCCGGTATTCCAGCTCATCCGTCGGCTGCAGCAGCAGCACCCGCCAGCCCAGACCCGATTCTGCGGCATGGCTGACCAGCAGATCGTCCATATACACCACCGAATCCGCAGCCCGCTCCACAGATGTGATGTACTTCGCATACTCCTCATCCGCCACGCTCAGATCCATCAGCTGCTTGCCCCGGGCGGCAAACATCACCTGATCCTCTTCATCCAGGAAAAGAAGCACATCGCCCTCAGTCAGAGCTTCGTCCAGCAGATATTTTTCATAGAGAATCTGCGCATCCAGATTGAAAACCAGATACACCGGAGAATTGTGTTTGAAAATCGGCCGGTATACCATGCTCAGCACATGATAGCTTTCTTCTTCGGTGGGATAGATGGTGCGCACCGGCAGCACCGTCATGGACTTGCCCGCTGAATTTGTGCTCTGCAGCCACATCAGGTCGAAAAAGCGCTCAATCGTGGAATCCAGCCAGCGATAGCTGATGACCACGTTCTTTTCCGTGTCATAATAATACACCGCGTTGATAATATCCAGACTGGTCGCGGCGTTGCGCAGCAGCGTGCGCACCTCTTTCTTGATATCCACATAATACGCTGTGCGGGCAATATCCTCATAGGGCGGGCTTTCCTGCTCCAGCGCCGCGCCGTCCGACATCAGCACATATTTTTCAAACTGATCCGACAGCCCGATCATCTCATAATTCAGCTCGATATTATCCCGCACCAGCGACAGCACCGATTGAATCTGCGTCAGCTTGGCCTCGGCATTGATCATCTGCTGTTCGCGCAGCAGCTGCGTGGAGTTGCCGCTCCACTGAATCGCCACCATAATCACTGGCAGAAGAATGCATGCCACCGCCACCGTGATAATCCGCAGCAGATAGGGTTTTTTGTTCAGGCCCGTCTTTTTCATTCTGTATTTCCCTCTCGCCGGAAGCGCTTCGTCTCGTCGCTCCGTGTATCAGCAGTATATCATACATCACGCCGGGCTTCAACGAAGAAAACGTTTCGCTGCCGCAGCCGCCCGACAGAAAAACCCCCGCTTCAGAAACGCTGCCGCTCGCCTGAAAATCAAAGCGAAAGCGCTCTTCGGCGCGGGTTTTTCTTTGTTTATTCCTCTGTTATATGGTGATTCTTTATGGCGCGGATGCGCGCATCGCGCGCTGTCAGGGCAAAGGGGCTCACTTTTTCTCCGCCGCAAAGCGCACCAGATCCAGCACATGATTGGTGAATATGGCGCGCAGCCCGTCGTCATACATCTGCTGCCACACCGCCATATTGTCCGTTTCCTCGTCGATTGTCCAGGCACCGAACATCACATTGGGGTATTTCCCCGTCAGCGCACGAATGTCGCTGTTCTTATCAGCATTCTCCGGCTCGTACGCGCCGTTGACCAGCACGGCTGCGTTGGTCAGCGATTCCTCTGCAAGCTGCCCGGCATAGGGGCCGGCGGTGCCGCGCGTCGTCCAGCCGCGCAGATAGAGATAGGGCGCCTCGCCCGAATGCTCGTAAATATAGCGCTGAATCTCCAGCGCCTGCGCGGCGGACAGCGTCATATCCTCCTGCGTACCCAATGTGCCGTAGCTGATGAGAATGGAGGTGTAGTTGCCCGTCTCTTCCATCGCATTGTACAGATAGTTTTTGATGCTGTGCGGCATGATGGAATCGATGGGCACATAGCGCCAGAATTCGCATTTGTCCGGCACGATGAACAGGCGATCCTTGCACACCGTCAGCACTTCCTCCAGCGTGGCGATCTTGAAGGGCGTCACCGCGGCGAGCGCGCCGCCATTGCCCTCGCGCAGGTTCAGCTGCTGCAGCTGCTCGTAGGTCCATTTGAACACATAGGAGCTGGTCGGCAGGCCGTTTTTGCCTTTCATTTCGTTGAAATTGGTCATGCGATTGAGCGTATCGTCATGCAGCAGCACGAGCTTGCCGTCCTTGGTGACACGCAGGTCGATTTCCACCATATCGCCGCCCATCGCCCACACGCTGATGATGGCCTCGATGGAGTTTTCGGGGTAATGCTCAGCGTCCGCACGATGCGCGCCGGTGAATATCCGCTCGGAATCGGCGGCTGTGAGCGAAGCAATCTTGCCTTCCAGAGACAGCATCCATTCCTCCGGCTGCCATTCATCCGCCCATACCAGCGGCATCTTCGCAGGGTCGGCGATATACACGCTGCGGTCGGGATAATCGCTGTAATCATACGCAGCGCATGCAGTGCCCGCGCACGCGAGCAGCAGCAGGCAAAGCAGCGCGCAAAGGGAAAGGCGTTTATGCGTCATGTGGCGAGCCTCCTGTCCTTTTCAGTTCATGGATTCAATCGCTTTGTCTCTTCTTTTCGCCGCGCGGCGGCGATTTTCCTGCAAAGCGGCAGATTCCCTGACCGCCTGCGCAAAAAGCACCGTCCGGGGCTTGCCCGGACGGCGCCTGTCAGCTTCGTCGCTGCATGTTATGTTTGCGGTTCCTCCACCGCATGCTTTTTGTTGAATTTGTCCAGCCACAGCGCAGAGACAACGCCCGCCGCCAGGCACAGCGCATTCACAAGGAAGGCGCCCACGGAGGTGATAAAGCTGTCAAAGGGAACAATCATCACCGTAGCGGCGATCACAATGCCCAAAATGGCATGGAAGGCCTGGGGATAATGCCGCTTGAACAGCGTATCCACCGCCTTGGCCAGCAAAAGAATAGTGGCGATGGCGCCAATCGCGCCGGGAATGAGCACGGCAAAGTCCAGATGACCGATGCCCGATACAAAGGGCTCATACAGCCCCAGCGGCATCAGCAGGGTGGAAAAGCTCATGCCGGGCGCGATGATGCTCAGCGCCAGGCAGAAGCCGCAGAACAGATACCACAGGAAATTGGGCGCAATGACGACGGAGAACAGCCTGAGGCTGATGAGCAGCGCAAAGGTCAGCGCCAGCGCAACAACCAGCGCCGTCCACGCGCCCTTGCCGCGCCCCTGCTGACCGGCCTCCTCAAACAGCGAGGGCAGCATGCCGGCAATCAGACCGATAAACACGCAAACCGACTGGCTGGGGAATTTATCAAGGAAAAAGGACAGGATATTGGCCACGCCCAGAAAACCGATGGCAATACCCAGAAGCACAGGAAACAACCGCACGATATGGGTCTTGAAATTTCGGATGGGATTGGCCAGAAACTCCATGATGACGCTGTAAATACCAAACACCACGCACAGAACGCCGCCCGAAATGCCCGGCAGCACCGCGCCAAGGCCGATGAGCGCGCCCTGCAGCAGCCGCAGCAGAAAACGCGTGGAGAATACTTCCTTGCTCCGTTTCATTTCTTCACCTCATTGCATTTGTCGCCCGCATCGGGCGCAGAATCTACTATATTATTATACCAGCATTTCCCTGCAAAAACAACCGCGCGAAGGCGCTTCCCTTCGCCGCGAAAAAAAGGAGCCCCGCAGGGCTCCTTTTTTCCGCATGATGATCAATAGCGGCGCTTGCGCGCGGCTTCCGCCTTCTTCTTGCGCTTCACGCTGGGCTTTTCATAATGCTCACGTTTACGAACCTCGGCCATCACGCCCGCGCGTGCGCACTGACGCTTGAAGCGCTTCAGAGCGCTTTCCAAAGATTCGTTTTCCTTGACTCGTACTTCAGACACTTGTTTTCCCTCCCTTCGCCTATCTCGCCTTGGCAATCGCCGTGATCCACGGCGGATGGCGACCGTGAGTGTATTATACCGCTTGAAGGCGAACACGTCAACAGGTTATTTCGCTTTTTAACAAACCTGTTACAGTTTTATATGTCTGAAGCGACGGAAAGCAGGAAATTGGGGGATTATGCCATATTGACGGACAGCTGACCGCCGCCGAGCACATGCACATGCAGATGCTGCACAGACTGCGCCGCGTCCCGTCCGCAATTGGAGGCAATGCGATAGCCGCTCTCCTCGATGCCGCAGATCTTCGCCACCTTTTTGCAGGCATGCAGCAGCGCCAGCTGCTCCTCTTCGCTCAGGTTGTCCAGTTCATTCAGATTGGCCACATGCCGCTTGGGCACAATCACCACATGCACGGGAGCCAAAGGATTGATATCACGGAAGGCGAGCACATGCTCGTCCTCGTATACTTTGGATGAAGGAATATCGCCGCGCACAATGGCGCAGAAAACGCAATCCGCCATAAAAATCGTCCTTTCTGTGAAATCGGGGAATAATTCGCCGCCCGAAGCCGCAATTCCTGCCTGCACGCGGCGCGCTGCCCCTATTTTGCCGCAAAAAAACGACAGAAAATGTCAAATTGCGCGTTGACGGAAACGTTTTTTTTGATATAATGGAAGTGTTTTTCCTGCCGTTCCGGGGGGAAAAAACTATGAAATGGAGGCATTTCCATGCAGATCCTTGAAAAAACCTTCAAGCTGAAGG